>JAIUOE010000015.1 GCA_020161395.1 Bacteroidota bacterium | reverse complement strand
TGCAAAAATACGAAAAATTGACCGTATCTAAAAATAAATATTCCTCTTAACTACCATATATTACAATAGGTTAGAACATATTTAGGCTAAACTGATTTGGTCAATTTTCAGGCGAAAAGAAGAGTCAAACGCTTCTAGAAATTAACATAAGGCGAGGGATCAATAAAACGGGGATCATAAGTAGGAGCCAACTTGAGGAAAAGACTCTTTTTGATAAATCTGAGAATCAATAAAAAAGGCTGCCCCTTTTGAGACAGCCTCTTTTGAAATTAGCACAAGGTTTTCAGAAAACCCGGTTTACTTTATTACCTGACTCTTCAACCATGATGTGGTAACTGATTTTGGTCGCACAATCGGTAAACCTAAAGCTCTGTTCATAACCGCCTGTGAGGCTAAACCAATTGATCTTGAGAGGGCGAAAATAACGGTATAGTAGGAAAATTCTCTCAGACCGTAATGATAAAGCAGTGAACCTGTAACGGCATCAACATTGGGCCACGGATTTTGAATTTTGGAGATACCTTTCAATACTTCCGGTACTACTTCGAAGGTATTTACCACTGTTTTGAAAACAGGATCATCGGGACAATGAACTTTTCCAAATTCAAGAAAAGCTGTAAATCTTGGATCCACAACTCTTAGAACTGCATGACCATATCCCGGAATTACCTGACCTGACGCCAAAGTTTCGTTTACAACCTCTTCAATCTCTGCTTTTGTAGGTGTTCCGTTATACTTCTTCATTACATCCAACACCCATTTAAGAGCTTCCTGGTTGGCAAGACCGTGAAGTGGACCGGCAAGACCATTGAATCCTGCGGAGATTGAATAATAGAGATCCGATAATGCCGAGTTCACAATTGAAGCTGTAAACGAGCTAACATTACCGCCTTCATGGTCGGAGTGTGCTACAAGGAACAATGTCATTAATTTCAGGAATTCATCGCCTGAAGATTCCAAACCCAACATATGAACAAAATCTTCCGATAGTCTCATATCAGGATCCGGTTGAATCAGTTCACCTTTGTTGTATCTGATCCGGTAAATTGCGGCAGCGATTGCAGGAAGTTTCGCTATGATGTTCAGCGCATCTTCCAGAGTGTAACGCCAGTATTCACTTTTGTGAATGCCTTCATCGTGATGACGGGCGAAAGATGATTCTTTCTGCATGGAAAGCACGGCTGTCGAAAGCATCGTCATAGGATGCGAATCCTTCGGCATTGCCTTAAGTATCTCCCATACATAATACGGGACGAATTTCCTTATTCTAAGTGCAAGTTGAAACTCATGGAGTTCTTCCTCGGTTGGCAAGTCCCCTGTAAGAAGGAGATAAAACACCTGCACTCCGGTAATATCAGTCAGTTCACTAACCGGTTTTCCACGGATTATAAGACCCTGATCCTTGGGAACAACTGAAGTATCACACCAAAGAGATGTTACTCCGCGCATTCCACCCATTATCTGCGAAATGGTAATGTCAGAAACTTTTTGATCTCCACTCTCCTTTAAAAATGCTGACATGTCGGAACGCCAAAATTCTATTTTTGCCGCCATTGTATCGAAAATATTTGGTGCCATATGTTCTTTCGAAGTTTATTGGATTTATGATTTAAACATAAACATTTTAATTAATTCATTAATTCAAAATGTTTAAAAAACAAGGAGGCATCGCCTCCTTGTATAAAATATCTCTATTTTACTATGGTGTACGAACCGGTGAAAGTCTCCAGAATCGAGTTCATCTCCTTCACGAGTACAAAAGGATCTTTCAGATCACCGGATCCGAGTTCTGCAGAAAGATAAAGTACATTCACAACCCGCGGAATTACCTGAGATTTTTTGTCTCCTTTATAGATGGTGAGGAGATTCCTGATCACAGCGCTGTTCTTGTTTATCTCCATAACTTTGGAGGCACCAAAAGAATCAAACATCGGATTGCTTCCCTTCATCATTCGTCTGAAAGATGCTGAGAACATTTCATTTTCGCCCGAAAGCCAGACTGCATGGTCGCTTAATCTCTTGGATATCTTCACTTCCTTGATCTTCTCACCGAGAATTTCCTTGATTTTCGATGCGAGATCCTCGAGAACTTTTTCATCAGCCTCATTTAAATCAGGCAATTTGTTCTCATTCTCCTCGATATCCACGAATGCATCCAGTTTGCTGACATCCGCCTTTTCAACCGAAACGAAATCAAGTTCACCATATTTTCCGCACATGTTGAGGGCATATTCATCAACGGGATCCATGAGGAAAAGGACATCGATACCCTTTCTCTTAAAGATCTCTATTGCAGGGTCTGCCAGAAGCGATTCTCTGGTAGTACCCAAGGCATAATAAATTTCCTTCTGATCCGCTTTTAATCCTGATTTGTAGTCATCGAGTGAAACAAGTTTTTCGGGATCTGCATTGTTCAGAGAGTCAAATCTTAGAAGTTCAAGATATTTTTCCCGGTTATTGTGGTCATTGAAACCAAGTTTAATTTGCTTGCCGTGCTCTTTGTAAATTCGTTTATACTGTTCAGGTTCGTCTTTCGCCCTCTTAATCAAGTCGTTGAGAACTGCTTTAGTTACTTCTCTTGAAATTTTCCCAAAAACCGCATTCTCCTGAAGTGTCTCCCTGGATACATTGAGCGGAAGATCCTCGGAATCGACAACACCCTTTACAAAACTCAAAAACTCCGGTAACAGGTCTTTGGACTGATGCTGAATCAACACTTTTCTTACATATAAATCGAGTCCGTAGTTCTCTCTGTTCATTCCAAACATGTCAAAATTATGCTTCGGTATGAAAAGCAGAGCATTAAATTGAATCGGGGCTTCGATCGAATAGTGGATGTGGCATTCAGGGTCTTCGAAATCGTGGGATACGAATTTGTAAAACTCATTATACTGCTCCGGTTTGATAGTGGATTTCGGTTCTTTCCACAAGGCAGTAATTGTGTTTACCCTTTCGGCGGCGAGATAAATCGGGTAGGAAATGAATCCGGAGTGTTTCTTGATGATTCCTTCAAGTCTCTCCTTTGTTGCAAATTCCACTGCATCATCCTTCAGGTAAATCTCAATCGTCGTTCCCCGGTTAATTGACTCTTCCATTTCTGTGATTGTGAAATCACCACTTCCAGATGAACGCCAGACATAACCTGTCTCGTCAGGAAGATATGATCTGGTCTTAATCTTCACTTCGTGCGCTACCATGAAAACAGAATAGAACCCTACGCCGAATCTGCCAATTATTTCTTTCGCATCAGTTTCACCTGCTTTTAAAGCCTTAATGAATTCCGAACTTCCGGATTTTGCGATTGTTCCGATATTTTTTACAAGCTCATCCTTTGTCATTCCGATACCGGTGTCGGTGATGACCAGCATTTTTGCTTCCTGATCGAAGGATATTTTTATTTCGAATGGCAGATCTTTTTGATGATATTCATCGCCGCGGAGAGAGATTATTCTTAGTTTATCGATTGCATCGGATGCATTTGATACCAGTTCCCTCAAGAATATTTCGCGGCTGCTGTAGAGAGAATGAACTAAGATATCGAGAAGTTGTGTGATTTCCGCTTGAAATGTAAACTTTTCCTGTACTTTGGCTTCCATCTAAGTTAGTCCTTTCACTTTAAATTGAATCTTGAAATGATCACAAATTTTCGTAAATTTGTAGTCACAAATATAATATTTTTCAGCCCTGCTTCCACCCCAAAAATTACAAAATGAACTTTAAAAAATTGTTGTTGACACCTGTATATATCGTTACAATCCTTTTATTGCTGATTGTCGCGATTGCAATGTTCCCTTACATATTTACAAATGTCTACAAATTCCCTGCGATGAAGCCGTTTTCAGGAACGGAGTGGTATAACCCGTATGCCGACACTTCAGGCAGGTGGTTTAAAACCAATTTTCATGCACATGCACAGGCATGGGGAGGATTGACCAACGGCACACTTACACCGGAGCAGGTGGATTCCGTTTATAAATCCCTCGGTTACGATTTTGCCGGAATCTCTGATTATCATAAAATTACCAGATCGAAAAACATCAAAGATGATGAATTCATTCCTCTTTATGAGCACGGCTTAAATGTCTGGAAAAGACATCAACATCCTATCGGAGCAAAAGAGGTTGTAAATTTTGATTATCCCCTCTTTCAGTCATTACACCATAAGCAGGATATCATCGAAAGATTGAGACAAACTACCAAACTTTTGGCTATCAATCACCCCGAATTCCTGGAGGGCTATCATCCGGATGACTTTCAGTATCTCTCAAATTATACTCACATAGAGATTCTTAACCATTACAGGACATCCGTTCATCACTGGGATGCCGCCCTCTCTGCAGGCTATCCGGCTTTTGGCTACGGCAACGACGATTCACACAATCAAACCAGAAAAGATGAAACCGGACGGTACTGGACGATGGTCCGTGCAGGTTCATTGCTTGGGAACCTGATCGTGGACGCTTTGCGAAAGGGAAATTCTGTGGCAGTCAAAGGCAATAATGCTGAACTTGACAACGAGTTGAGATATTTACGGGTGGAAAACGATTCGATGAAATTGCGGCTCATGACACCTGCTGATTCCATCCTTTTGATTGGTAACTACGGTGAGGTGCTGGCATCCTTTCATAAAACCGACTCCCTCGTCTTTCCTCTTAAAAAAGTAAAAACCTATTTAAGAACCGAGGTTTACAACCCGAAAACCACATTCTTTCTCAATCCTTTGATCAGAACCGACGGCATCCTGCCCGCATACAAACCGGTGAAAAATGCTGCGTTTTCCTTTGTGGTCAGAATTGTCGGAATAGCAGTTTATGCCTTCTACCTCGTATTCTTCTTCAGAGTTGTCAGAAGAATGTATCGTTATATGATGAATAAAACGGTTGTCAGAATAATCTAATCGAAAGACGACTTAAAAAATCCTGCGACAACTTCTATATCCGACTTGTCAACCAGCAGGATAATCAAGTCGTCCTCTTCAATTATTGTGCTTCCTGACGGGATTACATATTTCCCCTTCCGCTCTATCAACACAATCAGAACGCCACTCGGCAATCCGATCTCCACAATCTTGTTACCACAGGCAGGAGACCCCGGCTGAACAAAAAGATCGAATAATGTTTTATTGTCGTCTCGTCCTGTTTCAAGGTCCATCAGCACTTTTTTGCTTAAATTCTTGACATTTCTTAGTTTAAGAAGTTTGGAAACCGCAGGGATTGACCATCCCTGACCGATGGCTGAAAATATCACAACAAAAAAGACAAGGTTCAGCACCTTTTGTCCGTCAGGCAGATTTGAAGTGAGTGCAAATGTCGCGAGAATAATCGGTACTGCCCCCCTCAATCCCCCCCACATGATAAAAACTTTCTCTTTCAGGTTAAAATTGCTGAATAAAAGTGATATCATTACAGCCACAGGTCTCGCAACAAACATTAGAAACAAGGCAAAGAGGCTGCCGATAAGAGCAACTTCAGGTAACTGAGAAGGATAAATCAACAATCCCAGGGCGAGAAACATACCAATCTGACTTAACCAGGCAAGTCCTTCAAAAAACCGGATCGTGTTGGTTTTATGCTGAAATTCATGACTGTTGGCTACAATTCCCGCTATGTATACTGCTAAAAACCCACTCCCGGATATTAGTGCTGTACCACTGTAAATCAGTAACGCACCTGAGAGAACAAACACAGGATAAAACCCGGGAGTAATAAAATCCAGCTTGTTCATTACAACTGACATTACCCTTCCACCCCCATACCCTAAAACTGCACCAATTCCGAATTGCGATACAAAAAATACAACATGCTCGACAGCGGTTTTTTCCGGTTCTGTAAGAATTGAAATCATCAGCATGGTCAGAAATATTGCCATAGGATCGTTGCTGCCGCTTTCAAGCTCCAAAACGGGTTGAATATCACCCGATAAATTTAAATCCTTGGCTTTCAGAACCGAAAAAATTGCTGCAGCATCTGTTGATGATATTACCGCCCCGATGAAAAAAGAAAAACCGGCAGAATAACCGGCCACATAATATAGGAATGCCCCCATCAGAACTGCCGTAATAACCACCCCGAGAGTAGCCAGTGAAAGAGATGATTTAATACCATTTTTTACTGACTGTATACTTGTCTCCAAACCTCCCGAAAACAAAATAAATACCAGAGCGATGGTGCCTATCGACTGAGCAAGGGAAGCATCACTAAATTCGATTCCACCCGGTCCGTCTGAACCGGCAAGCATTCCCAGACCCAAAAAAAGAAGCAGTGTGGGGACTCCGTAATTCCTGGTAAGTCTCGTTACCAGCAACGAGAGAACAATCAGCACGGAGAGAATAAAAATTTTATGTTCCAACAAGTGTATCATTTAAGTAATAAAAAGTTTTTGTTTATTTATATTTACATTTAATTTCATCAAAAAATTATCCAAGAAAATCTTCACTGAATAAATGAGCAAGAAAAAGTCCCTGGCTCCATCGTTTGATCTTTACCGGAAGAATTTAAGGCAGAATATTTTTTCTTCTATTGCCTCAAATTTGAGAAGCAATATAACAATTGCAGTCGGAAATCTAGACATCATTTCAGAATCGAACCAAAATCGCTTCACTTCCGAATCACTCACTGCCCTAAAAAATTCACTTTCAAATATTGAAAATCTCGCTTCTCAGATCAATACTTTAAGCTATATGGCGTTCCCGGCTTTTGTTCAAAAAGATGTTGATCTGATAAAAATTCTCAATATTATCACAGAGAACCTGAAAGGCTTGGCATCACAAAAGAACATAGAAATTGTGCTTTTAAGCGAGAGGACTCACTATTTTACCAGATGCTCCCCCTTGATGGTGGACAGAATAGTTGGACATCTTATAATGATGGTGTTGAGAGTTTCATTAACATCTGAAATTGTAAATTTGATTGTTCAAAGAGATGAGAAAAGATCTTTCTGTTTGCAGGTTACATTCACTCCGAGTTATAAAATAAGTGAAAATTCCGATTCGGAAAGCCTTATGGAACAGGTATTTTCGAAACCGTCGAATCTGATCGACTCGGTATTGCTGAAAACGATTTGTGACACTTACGGAATCATGATGTCAATGAGTTCATTCAATGGCAGGCTGATATTTTCGATTCCACTGCCACCACAGAGTGACTCGAAAGTTGAGGATGATTTTCTTGATGAGTTCAATCTTTGGAATACCTTCCAGATTGCAGAGGAATTCGGAAGCCAGGAGGAACCTGTTATCGACAGTTCATCCGGAGAAAATGAATCACAGATTATCCTGATTATAGAAGATAATCATGAAGTTGGCAGGTTGTTGAAAAAAACCTTCCAAAAGGAATTTAAGATAGTTGAAGCGCTAAACGGATTCGAAGGACTCAGAAAGGCGATTTCTTTTATTCCTGATTTGATCCTTTCAGACATACACATGCCTGGAGTAAATGGAATTGACCTGACCAGAATTATTAAAAATGATGAAAAGACCTCGCACATTCCCGTCATTCTTCTTACAGCAGACACATATGAAGCTAACAAAATAAAGGCGATCGAATCAGGTGCAGATGAAATCCTTATTAAACCGGTCTCTCTGAAAGAACTGAGGGTAAGAGTGGCTTCGCTGTTGGAGAACAGAGAGAAACTGCGAAAGACCATGGCAACAGAGGTTGTTGAACCGAGGGTAACAGGAAGCACTTACATCGACAAGTTTATGATCAAAGTAAACAATATTCTCAGTGAGAATTTCTCCGATGAAGACTTTGGTGTTGAAAATCTGAGCGACCTGATCGGGATGAGTCCAAGACAACTTCAGAGAAAAGTAAGGGCTGTTACCGGCAAATCCCCAAATAACCTGATCAGGTCATACAGACTGACTCAGGCAAGAGAGATGATTGTGAGCAGTAAAATGTCTGTCAGTGAGGCAGCTTATTCGGCCGGATTTAGCAATCTCTCTTATTTTGCGAAATGTTTTAAGGAAGAATTTGGCGAATCTCCATCAGATTCCACTGATTTGGAACAGGAATAACTAAAATGTCACGCAGGTTCGAGAATAATAACGGGAAAGAATTATTAGATTTTTCAGTCATAATTTCATATGTCCGAAATATGTTAAAATTTGACTGATTTCTGTTATCAAAGCATTTTCCCGCACCTTATTTTTGAATCGTGTTTAATGACATTTTAATACAGGTTTAACACCATTTAATCGATTTTAATAGTGCAAAAGATCCCGACGGGCTATAAAAAGCCCGTTTTTTATTTTAAATACCCTCCCCCCTCATTTCCAACTAATCTTTTTCTTACATTTTGCTATCAAATCATTTTAATTTTGGAGATCAATTAATGAAGTTTGAACTGCGTGATTTTGGGTTCACCGGACTAAAAGTATCGCCTCTCGGTTTTGGTGCAGGCAGAATTGGCGGAAAAGAGATGACAGATAAAAAGGTTGAAAAACTTTTGAATTCAGTACTTGACCTGGGGATTAACCTTATCGATACAGCAAGAAGTTATGGCGAGTCCGAACACAGAATTGGTAAATTCCTTCACAACAGAAGACAGGAGTTTATTCTCTCCACTAAAATCGGATACGATGTCGAAGGAACTCAGGACTGGACATACGACAGTATAATTAAGGGTGTAGAGAAGGCACTCAGAATTCTTCAGACTGATTATATTGATATAGTGCACCTTCACTCGTGCAACAAAGACATACTCGAGAAAGGTGAAGTTATCGAGGCTCTGACCAGAATGACCCAGGAAGGCAAGGTACGCGTTCCTGCTTATTCCGGCGACAATGATCCCCTCGAGTTTGCAATCTATAGCGATTCTTTCGCTGCGTTTCAGTCATCAATAAATGTTTGTGATCAAAAAACAATAAATTCCTTCCTCCACCCTGCCAAACAAAAATATATGGGAGTTATTGCCAAAAGACCTCTCGCAAATTTCGCATGGCTTGAAAAGGCGAATATATCCGATCCGGTTGTTGCAGAGTATAAACGACGCATCTACGAAATGAACATCGATTATGGCATGTCCCTCGAGGAAGTAATGATCCGGTTTGCCGCTTACACTTACGGAGTTGATTCAATCTTGATCGGTACAAATGATTTGAGTCATCTGAAAGCCAACATTAAACTTGTTCAAAAGGGAAAATTACCCGATGAACTCATCACCAGGATCAAGTCAAGATTCGATGAAATTGGAAAAGAGTGGCAAACACTCACCTGATATTTTTTATCAGGAAACATTTTTTGATTAAATTTGAATCAGACTTTTTATTCCTTTTAAACTCAAGGACTTTTATGCGATATTTTACCCTTTTATTAGTTGCATTTCTGTTTTTTGCTCCTCTTTCGTTTGGGCAATTAACTGTAAAATTTAATGGAGAACTGAGGACCAGACTCGAAGTGGATGAACTCGATTTTAACGCTAACACTGGTTTCCATCACTACATCAACAACAGAGCAAGGCTGGGTACCGTCATCAGCAATAATGACGATCTCGAATTTGTTTTCCGTATTATCGATGCGAGAGTTTTCGGACAGGAAACATCGGTTCAGTCGAATTCGGCAAATCTCGATCTCAATGAAGGTTATCTGAAAATCAAAAAAGGCAACTGGGAATTCCTGCTTGGAAGACAGGAAGCAAGATACAACAACGCCAGAATGATAGGACAATCAGATTGGGGAAACACCCCCATCACTTTCGATGGAGCCACTGTCAGATATGCCGGAAAAGGTTATCAGATTTCTGCTTTCGCTTTCAGAGTTGCCGATAAACAACTGGTTGGTGACAGTCTTGATCAAAATCTCTTTGGAGTATTCTCTGAGTTCCGACTCGCAGACAATCTTAAACTGAACCCGTTTGTAATGTTCGACCGGAGAGTCCCTGTTGAAAATCTCGCACGACTTACTCTCGGTGTCAATTTGACAGGATCATTTGGTCCCCTTTCGCATGACATCGATTTTGCCTACCAAACCGGCAATATTAAAACAAACAAGGAAATGGATATTTCGGCTTTTCTCGCTGCCATAAATCTGGAGTTTTCATTCCAGGTCCAGTCTAAAGCTGCCCTCGGTGCAGGATTCGCATACTATTCGGGTGACAAAGATGCAGCCGATAACAAGTATGAGGTATTTGACAACTCCTATGCAACGAAACATGCCTATCTCGGTGATATGGATTATTTCAAAGTTGTACCTGCTTCCACTTACAATCTTGGTATAACCGATATTTACGGTTACTATAAAATGGCGCTTGCTGAATGGCTTGCAGGTAAACTCAGCGGTCACCTCTTCGGTTCTGCACAACCATATAAGCTTTCAACCGGAACCGAAAGCAACGCCTTCGGAACTGAAATTGATCTCGCATTTATGGCAAAATACAATGAATACCTGAATTTCAATTTTGGAGCTGCCACCTTCCTGCCCGGAGATATCTTCAAAGAGAAAAAAGGTCAGGATACAGCTTTCTGGTTTTATGCCGGTTTTCACCTGAATCTTAAATAAAATTTTAGCCGGGGCTGTTTCAAAAGAGGCAGCCCCTTTTTTTATCTTTTCTCTTTCCTTATATTGAATCCTCATTTATTTTCGGTTCCATTGCAACTTTTCTACCTGATCGTAATTATCTTTTTTCTTCTCGCGTACTTCCTTTTTGTTACAGGACTTATAAGGTCGGGAAAGTCAGTGCGAACCAGGAAAGTAAAATCTCCTCCGGGGAATTTTTCAATAATTATCGCCGCAAGAAATGAAGAAAAAAAAATTCCGGCTCTGCTGAAGTCACTGCAAAAACTGGACTTCCCTGCTGAAAATTTCGAAATTCTGATTTGTGACGATGGATCAACCGACCGAACCCGCGAAATCGTATATTCATTTCTGCCCTCTTTCACGAATCTTCAACTAATTGATCACGATCCAAATGATCCTCCCGGTAAACGAAATGCGCTTGAAAAAGGAATCGCAAAAGCAAAATTTGACAGGATCATGATAACCGATGCCGACTGTGTTGTCCAACCAGACTGGTTGAAAGAGACCGACCTCTATTTTACAGGTGATACACAATTTCTGATAGGCATCGCACCATTAATCAGAGACCACGGTTTTTTTAATGCTCTCTCCTGCTTCGAGAATCTCAGATCCTTTTTACTGATCTCGGCATCATTTGGCTGGGGACACCCAGTATCGGCGACCGCCAGAAACATGGGTTTTCTAAAAAGTGTTTTTCACAATGAGGGTGGATATGAGTCCACCAGAAAATCACTCGGTGGTGATGACGACCTTCTGTTGAAAAATTTTCTCGATAAAGGATACAAAATCAATTTTTGTCCCTCACCGGAAGCCGCAGTATTTTCAAATACTAATCATCAGCCAAAAGCGTATTTGAAACAAAAAGCCAGACATACTGCCGCATCAAAATTCTATTCGAACTTGTCGAAATGGATACTCGTTTTTTGGCATCTGCCCAATCTGTACGCGCAATCTTCAATCCTGTTGCTCCCCTGGTTCCCGGAGGTGGTGTACACTTTTATCATCAAAATTTCACTGGACACATTTCTGGTACTGGCTCTGCAAAAAAAATTAAATCACAATTTTTCCCTCCCTGGAATCATTTTCTACCAGATTTTCTATGAAATTTTCTTGATAATTAACTATTTTGCATCTCGTTTTACAAAATTTAATTGGAAATAGTTTTATTATTTAGGCTTCACTTATGGATATAGTTTCAATACTTCGTGGAATTCTTGGTATCGGTGTGCTCCTTGGCATTGCTTTTCTCCTTTCTAACAACAAGAAAAAAGTTGACTGGCGTCTCGTCAGCGGAGGGCTATCAATACAGTTTGTTCTCGCCATCTTCCTCATTAAGGGAGATGATATGGCAACATTTTTTGCCCCGCTCGGCTGGGTAAAAGATTTTTTTAGCTGGGTCAGCTCTTTCTTTGTCATTATCCTTCAGTACTCCGAAAAAGGTGCCTCTTTCGTTTTCGGAAACCTTGCTATCAGCCCCGGTAAGGAAGGAAGTCTTGGATTCTTTTTTGCTTTCCAGGTGTTGCCTACAATAATTTTCTTTGCCGCCCTGATGGCAATTCTCTATTACCTCGGAATCATGCAAAAAGTGGTACAGGCAATGGCTTGGGTGATGGCGAAAATAATGGGCACCAGTGGTGCAGAATCGCTTTCATGTACTGCAAATATTTTCGTGGGCCAAACCGAGGCACCACTTATAATAAAGCCTTATTTGGACAAAATGACTAAAAGTGAAATGCTCACGGTAATGACCGGAGGTATGGCGACCATCGCCGGCGGCGTGATGGCGGCTTATATTCAAATGCTTGGGCAGTCGTATTCTGCGGCAAAAGGTATATCTATCACAGAGGGGCAGTTCCTGTTTGCTAAACAGCTATTGAGTGCTTCCGTGCTGGCAGCTCCTGCAGCACTTCTCATCTCAAAAATTATTTTCCCGGAAGTTGAAGAACCTGCAACCCGTGGTGTGGTTAAACTTAGTGTTGAGAAAAACGGCTCCAATGTCATAGAGGCTGCTTCAAATGGAGCAATAGACGGTCTTCAGCTCGCAATTAATGTTGGAGGTATGCTGATTGCATTTATTTGCCTGATTGCGCTCTTTAACGGAATGTTGGGATGGGTCGGTGACATTACAGGATTGAGCGCCATCATGCAGGATCAGTATGGTAAACCACTCAGTTTTGAGTTATTGATTGGTTTCATACTTCAACCGGTTGCGTTCGCTATTGGTATCCCTTTTGAAGATGCACTTAACTTTGGAAGTCTGCTCGGGACAAAAACGGTTCTTAATGAATTTGTAGCTTACCTTGAGCTTTCGCGTATGGTTGAGATGAAGGAGATGATCAATCCTAAGGTAATTTTTATGTCTTCGTACGCCCTTTGTGGATTTGCCAACTTCTCGTCAATCGCAATTCAGGTTGGTGGAATCGGTGCTCTTGCTCCACACAGAAAAGCTGATCTTGCTCAGCTCGGCATCAAAGCTGTAATTGGTGGAACTCTTTCCACACTTCTCTCGGCAACTATTGCAGGAATATTTTTCTAAGATGTTTGATTTCGAATTTTATTACAAAGACCTGATAGATATCCTAAAAAAGGATATCAAGGATGATATTAAACTCTCAATAGTTCTTGGTTCCGGACTTGGTAAATTCCCGGAAACAATTAATATTATTAAAACATGGGATGGAGACACTCTTCCAAATTACCCCCGGTCCACAGTTGAAGGTCATTCGGGTAAACTGATTCTCGGTGAGATTAACGGGAAGAAGTGCCTGGTATTTCAGGGGCGATTCCATTTTTATGAGGGCTACCAGCTCTATGAGACAATCGTACCTTCAATTATTACAAAAGGTCTGGATATCCCCTATCTTTTGCTTACAAATGCCGCCGGAGGTGTCGACTATGCTTTCGAACCGGGTGATTTGATGCTCTGTACCTCTTTCATCGGAATTAATATCAAGAATGAAATTAATGAAGTCATGAGAGTCGCTACACCTGATCAAAAAAACATGTTTCTTAAGACTCCCGATCCTGATTTTAACGATATTATCATCTGGTCGGCTCTCGAAGAAAAAGTTCACCTGAAAGAGGGAATCTACTGGTATAATAAAGGACCAACCTACGAGACTCCTGCCGAAATTCGGATGGTCGACAAGTTTGGTGCTCACGCGGTAGGAATGTCCACCGTTGCAGAAGCTTATTGGGCTTCAGCTCACGGTATAAAGGTAAGTTGTATATCATGTATTACGAACTATGCGGCAGGTCTTTCACCCCACAAACTTAGCCATGAAGATGTCACTGTTGCTGCGAAACTTGTTGAAAACAAATTTAACAGACTGGTTCAAAGAATAGTAGAATATTTTTAGTAAAATCTGGTAATCAGAAAAGCGGAATAGAGAATTGCCGTCTCACTTCTCAACCGGTTGCCGGTGAGTTGAAAAATATTTCCTTCACGGAATTTTGTAAGTTCTTTTTTACTCAGTCCGCCTTCGGGTCCTGTAACAAGTGTGTAATTTACTCCCCGTTCAGGCTGAAAACCGGCAAAACTGTTTTCAGCCTCCAGATCAAATCCAATCACTTCTCTCCCATTTTTGAAAAGATCATCAAATTTACTCACTGAGCGTAATTCCACATTAAATGGATTAAATGACTGCTTGGATGCGGAGATTGCAATTTTTTCCCACCGGTCGAGTTTGAATCCTTTCCCGATGCAATTCTCAGATTCGAAGAATACAAATTTTGTAAATCCCGTCTCAACCAGTTTCTCGATAACCAGTTCAATTTTATCGCTGCTTTTTAGTCTCGGAATTGCAATCTCGATATTGGAGAGTTTATTTTGACACTCAAATCGCTCAAGAGACATCACTTTAATCAGATCATCTGATCCTGAAACTATTTTCACTCTTAAAATGATGCCATCACCCGAAGTTACATGAATGATATCACCTGCCTTATGACGCATCACCCGCGTGATATGCCTGATATCGTTTCCTGTAAGAACCAAGTCCCCGTTATCCATCCCGATGTTACACCGGAAGAGTTCCTGACCTGCGAAATGGCTCATATTTTATTGAAAATAGTATCTGACACCAATTGCTCCGTTAAAATCGAATTGAGTATCGGGAATCAAATCGAGTAATGGCACGATCTCAACAAAAAGATCAACAGGGGCTTTGGGGAACTGATATGCGATTCCCACCGGGACCCTTACTCCAAATCTGCTCTTATCCTGCAATTTTAATCTTCCGCCAAAGCCGAAATAAACCGGCAGTTTCCCTGTTTTAACATTGAAAAAAGAATTGTCATGATAAAGATAATCGGCATGAATATGGAGTGCTGCAACTTTCTTGAAAGACCATGCTACTGCGGCATCAATGGCATTGTTTTCATTCAGGAAATACTTGCCTGATAAACCGGTTGGTTCCCCTACTATGATCCCCAGGCCGAAACCTGAATTTTGTGAATAGATACTTACAGATGAAAAAATCAAACAGATCACTAAAAATCTGAATATTTTCATGTTTTGATTCCTTACTTTATTGTTTTCGATTTTCAAAATTACGAAAAATATCTTTGACAGCCTTTTTATCCCACAATTAGATAGAGCAAATGTTTTCAACAGAAAAATATATCTCATTCGGTGAATGTGATCCTGCGGGCATCATGTTTTTTTCCCGTGCATTTGAAATAGCACATATTGCCTACGAACAGTTCATGTTTAACAATGGATTGGGGGGCTATTTTGAAGCAAAAGGTGTGATTATACCCCTGGTTCATGCTGAGGCGGACTATAAAATCCCGCTAAAAGCCGGTACCAGAGTGACTGTGATGGTTAAATTGGGTGAGATAAAGGAGAATTCATTTTCGCTTGCCTACAATATTTATAACCCCGAAAACGCGATTGCCATAAAGGTAAAAACAGTTCATGTTATGTTTTCGCCGGAAGAAAACAGGAAATATGGAGTGCCGGAGGATTTGCGAAATGCCCTTCTTAAACTCGAACTTTAGCGTTCGAAAAGAATTTCCCTTGATTTAACCGGATCAGATTTACCGATTGCAGATTTCGGAATTTCATCAACGATACGGTAATATTTGGGGATTTTGTGTGCAGACAGCCTGCCCTTCAAGAATTTATGGAACTCCATAATATCAAACTCATCTTCGGTTCTTAAAAGAGCAGATACGGCTTCTCCCCATTTTTCGTTGGTAACAGAGAAGACGAACACTTCCGTTATGCCGTAATACTCTTTTATCGCTGCTTCCACCTCAAGGGGATCCACATTTATTCCACCTGAAATTATAAAACGACTCATTCTGCCGGTAATCGAGAACGAACCATCTTTGAAGATCGAGGCTTCGTCACCTGTATGATAGGTGTCATCAATTTTTCTCGAAGCTGTCAGGTCGGGATCATCAAGATATCTGTCAAAAAGCTGATCACTTTTTACGGTGAGTTCTCCATTATCCAGATTGATTCTTACTCCTTCAAGAGGCTCATAGTCACCTTCATGACTAACCTCATTTGACTCCAAATCCCGTCCGGCAATAAAAGCAGCGGTTTCGCTTGAGCCGTATACCTTGAACAGATTCAATTTGCAGGCAATTGCATCTGTGATAAGTTTACTGTTGATGGCACTTCCACCCACGAGAATCATTTTGTAACTTGTCTGCGAAAGCGTTATGTTCTCGATATATCCTTTTAACTGTGTGGCAACAAAAGATACCAGATTTGGTTTGCGGACTTCAGCCTCATAAAATTCAGGGTTGGCTGTGTTGTTGGAGGCGGTAAGAACAAGTTTCACTCCCCCGACAATTGATCGCATCAGTATTGAAAATCCCGAAATATGATACACAGGCAGACTTAACAACCATTTATCCTCCGAAGTCATCCGGCAGGCAAGATTGCTCCTTTTTGCCGCATTCAGTAATGAATCAAATGTGTGTACTACCGCCTTTGGTTTGCCTGAACTCCCCGAGGTGAGTATGACGACAGCATCATCATCCAATACGGGATTCAGAGTTTCTTCATAGCCGGTCAAAACGGGTGAACCTTTGGTGATCACGATACCCGGTTTGAATCTCGAAAGCAGTTCCTTAAACTCGTTTTCAGTTACCGATGGAGAAACCAGCAGAGGAAGTAAACCGTTATTCCAGGATAAAACGATGGAAAAGATGTACTGAAGAGGATTTTCTTCGTGAATGAACACAAGTCTGTTATTGAGATCAAGTGCAGATATATCTGTGAAGTTGTCCGAGACCATCTCATTCGAAAAAATTAAGTAGTCTCCTTCCACTGCCGAGCCATCGATTATCCGTCGCCGTAAGCTTTCAGAATTCAAAGAGTGAACCATACTCGAAGGAGACTCGATCACGAGAGCCCGGACAAGCTTTAAAATGGTACTTTTTGCCTCACCGGTCAACTGATAAACCTTAGAGACAGAGTCCGAGGGAGAAAAGGAACCCAAAAAGTGCTGATATCTTAGCCGAAAGTTCCAGCGCTTTATTCAATTCCGAACCTTTAAGGCTCAGCAACATCAGAATCGCTTTATAAGCAAATGGGAGGGTTAAATAAGGAAGAAATACCCAATAGGTCAGATCATAGTAGAGATACATGATCAATGGGACTGAAAATGAGGAAACAAGCAAAATAAAATATTCTGCCAGTGCAAAATTCTTACCGAGCAGCACCGCGAGAGTTTTCTTCCCGGCTTTTTTATCCTGATCCACATCCCGGTAATTATTTACAACCAGTATATTCGTTACCAGGGCGCCGACAGGTATTGACGATATCATAGCCTGACTTGTAATGGTATGGGTATTGATAAAATATGTCCCTACGGTGCCCACAAAACCGTAGAAAAGGAAAACAAAAAGATCACCCAGCCCGTTGTAAGCAAACGGAAACGGGCCTGCGGTGTACATAAATCCTGCGATTATGGAAAGAATTCCTATCGCTGAAATAAGCGGACCACCAAGGTAGACAAGATACAACCCCAGAATGAAAGCCAGTCCGAATGTAAGGTAAATAGCAAGTTTCATCTCCCCGACCGAAACCCATCCTTCATTCAATGCTCTCTGCGGGCCCACCCTTTCTTTGGTGTCTGCACCTTTGAGGTGATCATAAAGATCGTTTGTAAAATTCGTGGCAATCTGGATCAGTATTGAACAAATCAAAGCAACAAGAGCCGCGGCTAGATGGTACTCTTTCTCTGCAACCGCCAGTGATGTACCAACAATCACCGGGACGAATGCGGCAAGAAGAGTTTTAGGTCTTGCCGCCAGAATCCAGACATTCAATTTACTCATAACTTCTACGGCAGTTTGGGAAATTTATTGAAATCGGGCTTTCTCTTCTCCAAGTAAGCTTTTTTACCTTCCTGAGCTTCCTCGGTCATGTAATATAGAAGTGTTGCGTTTCCGGCAAGTTCCTGAATACCCTGTTGTCCGTCGAGCTCGGCATTGAATGCGGATTTTAATAAACGAATGGAGAGGGGGCTTTTTTCAAGAATCTCTCTCGCCCACTGAACTCCTTCAGCCTCAAGTTCTTCGACGGGTACAACTTTGTTCACGAGTCCCATTTCATATGCTTCAGCTGCATTGTACTGGCGGCAAAGATACCAGATTTCACGGGCTCTTTTCTGTCCAACAAGTCTGGCAAGATAGGATGCACCAAAACCACCATCGAAACTTCCGACCTTCGGACCGGTCTGTCCAAATACCGCATTATCAGCGGCTATGGTTAGGTCGCAAACCACATGAAGAACATGGCCGCCACCAATTGCGTATCCTGCCACAAGAGCGATTACTGGTTTGGGTATGCTTCTGATCATTTTCTGCAAATCCAGAACATTAAGTCTTGGAACTCCATCCGAGCCAATGTAGCCCTGATCTCCTCTAATCCTCTGATCACCACCTGAACAGAAAGCGTATTTGCCATCCTCGGCAGGTCCCTTGCCTGTCAACAGGATGACGCCGATCTCCTGGTCCTCCCTTGCATCAACAAAGGCATTGTACATCTCAATCACAGTGTCAGGACGGAAAGCGTTTCTTACTTCGGGCCTGTTGATGGTAATTTTTGCAATGCCTTCAGCTTTTTCGTAAATGATGTCTTTATAATTTCCGGTTTGTTTCCATTCAATCAACATAATATTTCCAAATGGTTTTAATTCAATTCAGTTAAAAAATTTTCAATCAATCGGGCAGTCTCTTTCGGTTTCTCCAGATAAAGAGTATGCCACGCTCCTTCTATAACAAAATGTTTAAATTTATTGTTCAACCTGATGACACGATTCCCTATTTCACAATATTTTCCATCATTACCGCCGGAAATCAGAAGTCCCGGAACGGTGGTTTTTCTCAATCCCGGTTGTAGCGGTTCCTGAATACCGAGTCCGGAATATAAAAGATACTTCTGCAGCACTTCAGTATTGTTGAGAAGCCTTCTTTTCCTGTACTCTTCATTGAAATCAGATAAAAGATACTTCAAACCTTCAAACAGATCAAGATTTAGCCAGTTTTCCACCCATTCCTCAATTCCGTGTTCAGCAATCATTTTTGCATGATGGATATCACCCTCCCGTCTCTCCTGCCTCATCACTTCATCCGGAATGCCTGGAGTTGTTGAAATGGCAACAAATCCGGATTGTGAATTCACCAGATTATGTGCGGTGATATAGTAAACAAGTCTGCCCCCTGCCGAGTAACCGCAAATAACCGGTGATATAATACTCAGGGAATCAATCAGACTCGAGACTAAACCACCCAGTCCTTCAAATGTGTAGAAAGTGTCATCTGATGTGAACTCCGACTGCCCGCAGCCGGGCAAGTCGATCAGCAGATAACTTTGTTCTTCACCGAGTACTTCAACAAACGGTTCCCAGTCAGCAGAACTGCCACCAAAACCGTGGATTAAAACCAGAGTATGCCTGCTTCCCCTCTCCTCAAATTTGTAAAAACACTTGATACCGTTATAATCGTAAAGCATTGCCTAATTAATTTTAAGTGAATATAAAAATCCTGTTAGTACCCTGCCGAGGTCATATAATGTGGTCTTGCTGATATTCCGCATATCGTCGTTAAGAGTGTGCCAGTAGTTTCTTCGAGGATTTGCAGAATTGGCACCAACAAGTCCGGCATCGATTATATTTAGAGTCTTTATGCCTGCCTCGTTTAAAGGTATATGATCATCGTAAATGGGTTGCGAGATAAAATCCTTGAATCTTGAATTCCCTGAACTCTGAGCATAACGCCAAAGCAATTCCACCAGATCCCCGGCGTACTGCATCGAAGCCGGTTCACGCATATAAACAGCCTCGATATCACCCACAAGATCGAGAAGAATACCAAATTTTGGTTTAATTGGAAGCGGAAAATTTGAAGCGAAGTGTTTTGAACCAAGACAATATCCCTCGAGACTGCTCGAAACTCCATAATCTTCCCCATCGAACAGAACAATATCGACACCGTAATCCAGTTTGTTTTTTCCGATTACATTTGCCAGTTCGAGCAGGACTCCGGTACCGCTGGCTCCGTCGTTAGCCCCGGGAATTGGAGTTTTGTGTTTACTGCTGTCAGCCTCCTTATCAGCGTGAGGTCTGCTGTCCCAATGAGCACAAAGTAACACTCTTTTAGCCGCATCGGGATTAAAACTTCCGATGATATTGGTAAACTTCATTTTCTCCCCCCAAGGCACAACAGCCTCAAAATCCTGTAGTGTGACCTTCGCTCCCGATTTTTGCAGGCTCTCGATAAGATACTTTTTTGCATTCTCCCAGGACGGGAGTCCCGAAACCCTGGGACCAAACTCTGTCTGTCTTTTTACATATTCATAAACATTCAGACTGTCAAAAACCGGCATATTATCTCTTTTTTGAATTTCAAATTGAGGCGGTTGAACGGCTGGAGGTTCTTCATTTTTCTTGCAGGAAGTGAAAAAAACCGCGAAAAGAATCAATACAACTGTTGCTTTCCCAAAATTCATATTCCCACCTCAATTATTCTGTGCAATTATTTCACAAATGGCGTCCTGAAATCCTCTTGCCTTTGCGGCACTGCCGGGAAAGTTCTGCATCATTATAGAGAAGGAAATCATATCTCCACTTTTTCCTCTTACATAACCCGTGAGGCTGCTTACACCGGAAAGTGTCCCCGTTTTTGCGTGGAGATTATTAAAGCATAAGCCGGTTTTCATTCTTGATGCCAGAGTACCATCCACCCCTGCGATTGGTAATGAATTGTAGTAAATATCGAACAGTTCACCGCCTGTTTCGTAAATTTTATTGGTTAGAGCCAGTAGAAGAGATGCACTGACAACATTGTATCGTGAAACACCGGACCCGTCGGACAGTCTGTAATCTGCAGGATTCTTCCCTGCCCACTTTATTATAATGTCCTGATATTTTTTTCCATCGGCGAAGGAGACATTTTTATTTCTTGAAATACCACCTAACGCAAGAAGCACCATTTCAGCATAAAGATTGTCACTTTTTTTATTCAACTGATTGATCAATTTCGAATAGGGATGTTGAAACTCATACAGTTGAGTCATTTTGTAGTCCCCGTAGATAATTCTTGCTTTCCCTGAAACCTTGATTCCACCCCTCTCAAGCTTTTCTTTGAGAAGTGTTGCGAAATAGAATTCCGGCTGCCATACATTAAAAATATATACCGATGGCGGAGAACCGTAACTCATTTTTCCCTTCACGAATATTTTATTTGTTCTCTCGAGGTAATCACGCCAGACTCTTAAATCAGTTCCTTCATTGGTCATCGAAGCGGAATTCACTATTTCAAAATAACTGGTTACAGGATAAACAGAGACATGGGGTCTTCCGCCTCCGGCAACCGGCGAAACGGTAACCTTTACTGTATTTCCGTAAATATTAAGTGCGGACATAAAAGGTGAAGTTACAGCGCCGTCGTCATCCCACATCCAGCCCTCTCCCCAAAAAAGAGAATCCTTGTATGAGACATCAAGCAAAATATCTCCCTTTATCTCTTTTATACCAAAAGCACTTAGCAGGTCATAGCATTTGTTTAGACTGTCCATCTTGAAGTCAGGGTCACCATACCCCACAATTACAACATCACCATTCAGAACTGAATTTTCTATCTTCCCGGTGTAACCAATTTTTGTTTTGAACGAGTAGTCTTTCCCGAGATATACAAGACCTGCAATTGAAGTGATAACCTTCATGTTTGATGCGGGATTCATTAATTTAAAGCGGTCGCGGGAGAATAACGGCTTTTTTTGCGATAAATTATATACTTCGATCCCCGCATTACAGGAGGTAAAGAAGGTATCATTAAGAATTGTATTTAACTCTGAGAGGAATTTCTCCCCCTGGGCTGACACTCTGGTGAATGAAAGGCACATCACCAAAACGAAAAACTTTATAGATATTCTAGTATACAATTTCTGTCCTCAGTGCAATTTCTTCCAAAACTGATGAAACTTTTATACATTTTAAATACTCTCCCTTGAAAACAACCGCCTTCCCTTCGCTGTGAGCCTTCATTGTCAAATAAACTGCCCTCGCAGAGGAACAATTCAGGGCTTTTATCAGTTGTCCTATTACTTCCTCGAATGAATGGAAGTCATCATTATATAAAATGACCCTCGCAGCATATTTCGAGGAAGAGCCCGAGTCGATGTCCTCAGATATCTCAGGTGACTGAACTTCCTGACCTTCGGTTCCTGGATTTCCTCCAAAAATGGTCAAGATTCTTTCAAATTGGGTCATTTTATTTCAGATATTTCGTAGCAAAATAATTTAAAACATGAAACAGTAATTTAAAGAAAAAACCATCATCTTTCTTATTTTTGTAAGTCATTCCTTAACAAATTCATACAATACGGAGGTCAAATGAAAATAGCTGTTTGCGTCAGCAATGTACCCGATACAGCTACCAAAATAAAGATTGCTGCCGGCGGTAAAGAGATCGATAAAACCGGTGTATCTTTTATTGTTAATCCCTACGACGAGTTCGCCATTGAAGAGGCAGTTAAAACCAAAGAGAAATTTGGTGGTGAAACTGTTGTAATCAGTGTTGGTGACGACTCAAACAAGGCGATTATGACAAAAGCATTAGCCATGGGAATTGATTCCGGCCTGCTTTTAAAAACACAGGATACACTCGACTCTAACGGTGTGGCAACACTTCTTGCAGAGGAGATTAAAGCGAGCGGATACGATATTGTATTCATGGGCAAACAGTCTGTAGATTATGATACTTCAATGGTGGGACAACTCACCGCTGCGAAAGCGGGCTTGAATTGTATAACTGTATGCGTTTCATTGAATATTGAAAATGGCTCTGTTACTGCTGAAAGAGAGATAGAAGGCGGAAGAGAAGTAGTAAAATCGTCTCTTCCTGTCGTGATAACTGCTCAAAAAGGGCTGAATGATCCAAGATATCCGAATCTCAAGGGAATTATGGATGCAAAAAGGAAAAAACTCGAGGAGAGACCTGTCACCGCACCTGCCCCGTTGGTGGAAGTGGTCGAAATGTTCCTTCCCAATCCAAAAGCACCCGGGAGAATTCTTGGAACCGATTCATCAGCAGTACCCGAACTGGTACGCCTTTTAAGAGAAGAAGCAAAAGTTATCTAAGGAGATTATTTATGTCAAAAAAGATTTTAGCAGTTATAGAACAGAGAGATGGAAAAATAAAGAAATCCGGGTTGGAAGCAGCTTCAAAAGCTTCAATGCTGGCTGCAACATTCGGATGCGAAGTCCTGGCAGTAATCCCCGCGGCTTCTGTTGAAAACTCGCAATTACTGTCACAATATGGGATCCAAAAAGCCGTCATCCTTTCTGATCCGGCTTTTGATAAATATTCACCGTCGGGATACACCAAATCGATCATCGATTTTGCTAAAGGATGTGGTGCCGATACTCTTATTTTCGCGAACACCGCTATGGGAAAAGATCTTGCACCAAGGGTTGCCGCAGGTTTGAATGCCGCAATTATTTCAGATGTCACCTCACTCGAATTTGAGGGTGGTGAACTGATTGCTGTCAGACCTGTATTTGCAGGAAAGGCTTTGCAAAAAGTAAAATCTGCTGCCGAAGTCAAGGTTTTTACACTCCGTCCTAATGTATTTCCGCTTGTTGATTCACCTGTTCAGACAGTTTTTGAGACTGTTACTCTTTCCGGGTCTGATCTCTCAACCACCGTCACAGAAATCAAAAAATCGGAAGGCAAACTTGATGTAGCAGAAGCAAATATCATCGTTTCGGGTGGAAGAGGTCTGAAAGAATCAGGTAATTTCCACATGGTGGAGGAACTTGCAGAAGTTCTGGGCGCGGCTGTAGGTGCCTCAAGAGCAGTTGTTGATGCCGGATGGAGACCTCACGGTGAACAGGTGGGACAAACAGGTAAAACTGTGACTCCTTCACTTTACATTGCGTGTGGAATTTCAGGCGCCATTCAACATCTTGCAGGCATGGCTTCCTCAAAATACATCGTCGCCATCAACAAAGACAAAGATGCACCAATCTTTACTATTGCGGACTATGGTATAGTCGGTGATGTGTTTGAAGTGCTGCCGGCATTAAAAGACGAGTTAAAGAAAGTGATTGCAAATTGAACAAAATAGAATGTGAAGTTCTTGGTATTTCAACCAGTCCTGCGGGCGGAGGAGCGTTCGTTCTGCTTCTGAAAGAAGTGGATGGAGAGCGTAAACTTCCAATCATTATTGGACATTTCGAAGCTCAGTCAATTGCTTTTGTGATTGAAAGGCAGGCTCTGGAAAGACCAAATACTTACGATCTATTGAAATCTGTTATTGATAACCTCGGCGCTTCTGTCGTCGAGGTTGTCATTCACGAACTCCTCCAAAACACTTACTATGCAAATATCGTGCTCGATGTATCCGGTTTTACTAATGAAGTGGATGCCCGTCCCTCAGATGCGATTAATCTCGCCATCAGATGCCAGGTGCCGATTTTCGTAGCTGAAAAGGTGATGGATGAGGCGGGATTTTATCCGGCAAAGGAAACTCCCAAAGAGGATGAATCAGGTGAACCCTCTGAAAGGTCTACCATCAGGGAAACCAAGCTCGCCGCACTTCAGGACAGACTAAGGGAATTGCTCGAAAATGAAGATTATGAACAGGCTGCTAAAGTACGCGATGAGATTAATAAACTTGGAGGAAAGAGCAACTGAACAAATCATGAAAGAATTTCCAAATGTACATTCCTCCTGAAACTGTCCGGTTTTTCCGCCTGCCTTTTCTACTTTTTGCCTGCCTGCTCCTGACATCGCAATTATTTCCACAGACTCCAAAAGAAAAAACAAGATTTTCACTCGTATCCCCTGGTGCCGGTGAAGTGTTGGTCACAGGAAGTTTTAATGGCTGGAACCCGGTTGGAGAGAAACTCATTAAATCAGAGGATGATCTGTGGATTGCATATCTTGAACTGGAACCGGGATATTATCAGTATAAATTCATTGTTGACGGAAAATGGATTCCCGACCCTGCAAACAACTGGAAAATTAATGACGGTGGCGAAAGTTTTAACTCCCTGATCATGGTTGGAAATCCTCCCGTTCCGAAAAGAAAAAGAAGCACCATCCCGTTTCCTAAGGATAAACTGCCGGAACCTGTATTAAGAGATTCTGCATTGATAGAATTATATTACTTTGCCTGGAATCGCGCATGGGACAAAATCACACGCGGTACCTCTGAAAATGATTTTTCCGATAGCTATATTGATGAAGGGTTCAACGAATGGATATATCAATGGGATTCGAATTTCATGGTTGCCTTTGCCATGTATTCAGGCGAAGTCTTCCCTGCCATGCAGACACTGGATAATTTTTACAGCAAACAGCGGTCTGATGGCTACATCCAGAGAGTATATTCCGAAGCAAACGGGAATATTGCTGCCGAACCATCCCAGGATGAACCGATGTTAAATCCCCCGCTTTTTGCGTGGATCGAACTCAGATACTCAGAGATGACAGGCGATTTTTCACGCATTAAAAAGGTTCTTCCTCGTCTGGTGAAGTACCATGAATGGATTGAAAAGAATGTTGCATCATCACTTTCTCCCTGGCTTTATTACCAGACTCCTTTAGGCAGTGGCATGGACAATGTTCCGCGGAGAGGTGTTGGAAAAGGTGCCTGGGTCGATTTCTCCTCCCAGATGGCGCTGGCAGCCAAATCCATTTCCCGCCTGGCAAAGCTGGATGGTCAGATGGATATTTCACAGGAATTCCTAAATCGTTACACAAGAATAAGCGAGGCAATCCTTAAATTTTGCTGGGACAGCAAGACAAAATTCCTTTATGATGTGAAGCCTGACGGCAGTTTTTCTTCCACTGCACATGCAGGGGCATTCTGGGCTTTTCTCGCAGGTGTACTGGATGCGGATAAGGCAACGGCACTCTCATCACACATGGAAGACACACTCTCGTTCAACCGTCCACACAGGATTCCGACACTCCCCGCAAATGATCCTGATTACGACAGTATGGGACACTACTGGCTGGGAGGAGTCTGGGCTCCTGTCGTATACTCAACTGTGAAGGGTTTGGAAAGTTGCGGATTTTACAGGCTCGCTGATGAAATCGCTAAGAATCACCTCGAAAACATCTTGAAGGTGTTCAACAATTTCTCACCCCCAGAGGACAAAATTGCGTTTGAGGAAAGATATGAAGATGGATATAAAACCATTTGGGAGTGCTATTCTCCGGAGTTTCCGCAACCCGGCACAAGATGGGACAACACATTTTACGGGAGACAGGATTTCGCCGGATGGACAGCAACAGGACCCGTAGCCCTTCTGATTGAAAATATTATAGGTCTTAGAGTAAGTGCAGCCGAAGGAAGGATAGTCTGGCGGCTGAACCGGAACGACCGGAACGGGATGAAGAATCTTCTGTTCGGAAAGGAAAAAATCAGTCTTGTTGCAAGTGAGGATATTGAAAAAAGAAAAATAGAGGTGGAGACGCAGGTCCCCTTCGTTTTGGAAATCATCCGGAACGGGAAATCCTACTCATTCAGCGTGCAGAAAGGGAAATCAGAATTCCTTGTTGAATAGCCACTCCATTGACCCAAAAAAAGGTCTCAAAAAACTTCCTATTCTGAAAAGACCTTCTCTCCAATCAAACACTGGTCACATTTGTCTTTGGAACATTTGTTCCTGAAAAGTTCCAGCATCCCCTGATAAATCAGTGGTCCATGCTTGTGTGCATCCAGATTCAATGCTGAAGACACTTCACTGACAAGTGTGTTATCGATTTCCATATCCACTTCACTAAACAGTCTCAATGTTTTAGCTGCAAATTTATGCTTGCCAAACAATTCGTAATAGATATAAAGTATAGGAAGAACGACATTAAGCACCATTTCGTCTGCACGGTTTTTTCCGACGAAGAAATTAATATACGGTTTTGCTTCCGTATCGAACATGTAGTGCCGGCTCCAGTATCCATTTCCTTTTGTTACAAAGATGCTCCTGATGCAAACTTTTAAGGTGTTAAGATTGTGAATGTCGATAAATTTACGGTGTAATCCGCCGATCAGATTGTGATTCAGTATTTCATTCAGAAGTCTAACTCCACCTGCAAGTCGCACAGTTGGATAATTTTGAGGTCTCATACGATAAAATGACCAGTCTTCCGAAGAGAAGGTCTTGCCATCGTATATCTCTTCAAGCTCCAGCCACTTTTCATGCATCGATCTGATATATCCCGAAGTCTCCTCTGACTCCCCTTTATGCGTTAATTCCAGCAAACCGGACACATGGAAGAAGAGGGCTTCAGCATTGTGGATAAAATCTGCATCCTGCCCCAGGGTTTTCAGATATTTAAGCTCGACAGCCTTTGCGAGCCTAAGCATAATCTCTTTGTTTCTGGAATAACCCAGAGCTTCAAATATCCCTTCATAGAATAACTGTTCCCATACTGCTTTGTTATTCATTTCCTTTCGTGTCAGTTTTCTCTCAAGATATTCAAGCGGTACATCATATCCATGTTCAGGTTCACATATCTTCATCTCCTCGATGAAAAGTATCTCCTTCATTCTGTAGGCAACCTTTTCACATTTTCGCTTGAACCTCTCAATTCCGAGTCTTTTCAAAAACTGAAGTTTTTCTTCCTCTGTTACGAGCAGAGTCAACTGTTTGCACGATATTTTATTGATACTGCTTAACCTGAAATTGGCAATCTGCTTGCGGAGGGATGTGCTTAGAGACTGATCGATAAAGTCAATGACGCTAATAGAGGGGACTTTTCTGCCGTCTTTGGTAGTAACAAAAATTCGCTGATCAGAATCGTCGAGGATTACATGAAGGATGACTTTGTTAAACTTTGGATTTTTTGAGTGACCATGATTTTTCCAGTCGGTATGAAAATTATCAATTTCGATATCACCGACAAATGTCAAACTGCCTATTTGTATGTGAGCATTCCTGAAGTCAGGACCTCCCAGTTCCGTTGATTCAACACCCCTGTCGAGCACGCGAATCCTTTCGCCATCTCTTGTATAAATATCAGACTTGAAATCCTGATTTTTCCAAATTTCATAGATCAGTTTTTCAGGTAACGCAGCAGTTTTCATTCTCTCTCCATCAAAATACGATAATAGCCGACAGTATTATCTATCAATTATTAGAATATATTCCCATTTACGAGAAATATATCTTTCCTCCGGCTTACAATACCGGGTTAATTATTCTTTGATTACTATCCGGTTTATCACACGCTGTGTGAGATTTGATTCACTTCTCTGTTAAGTTTTTGAAGTTCGTCATATGCAGATGAAGCAAAATCTTCTTCCTGTGAAGCGTAAATGATATTTCTGCTGGAATTAATCAGAAAATTTCTGTGTCCTGCAGAATGAAATATTGAAGCAACCTCACCGGCACTGCCCCCCTGAGCTCCAACTCCGGGTACGAGAACAGTGGTACCTTTCAGGTCATCAATATCTTCCTTCAAGTTTTCGATCCTTGTTGCTCCAAAAACTGTGCCAAGTTGATTTGCCGGATACCAGCTTTTAATTTTTTGAAGTACAGATTTATAAAGAGCTGTTCCATCGCTCAACAACAGTTTTTCAAAATCTTCCGAACCTTTGTTCGAAGTGAGGACGAGTATGAAATTAATTTTCCCTTCGTACTCAAAAAAAGGATCAAGGGAGTCCTTCCCCATATAAGGGGCTATGGTCGAACAATCAAATCCCAGTTCATCGAAGATTGCTTTGGCATACATCATGGAAGTATTGCCGATGTCTCCCCTTTTTGCATCTCCGATTATAAGCACATCCTCTCTCTTAGACCGGATTAGCTCTACTGTTTTTCTTAAAACCGTAAAACCTTCCAATCCATGACTTTCATAAAAAGCAAAATTAAGCTTGTATGCTGCTGCTTCAGTTATTGTTGATTCAACAATCAGTCTGTTAAATTCATAAAAAGGGTTCGAAGATTTTCTTACAATGGAAGGAATTTTTTTTATGTCGGTATCCAGACCAACGCAGATATGTTTTCCCTGTTTTACAAGTGCTTCCAGTTTTTCAAACGAATTCATTCACCACCTCAATTAATTGCGTGACGGCTTTTGGATATGTTAAATACAATTCCGAGCATTATAAAATTTGACAGAAGTGATGATCCCCCATAACTGACGAAAGGCAAGGGAATTCCGATGACAGGAACAATTCCTATGACCATTCCAATATTGATGGCAAAATGAATCACGAAAATTGACAGGATTCCCACAACGACCAGACTGAAAAAGTCACTCTTTGTTTCACTTGCTATCTTGAGGATTCTGAGAAATATAAGTACGAATAATGAAATCACGGCGATTGTGCCAAAAAAGCCAAATTCCTCACCAACCACGCAGAAAATAAAGTCTGACCACAATTCGGGTATGAACTGTAACTGTGTCTGACTGCCTGACATGAATCCCTTGCCCCAAAGTCCTCCGGAGCCTATTGCTATCTGCGCCTGAATGGCATTATAACCTGCTCCAAGTGGATCCGAGTTGGGATCGACAAATGTCAGAATTCTTTTTTTCTGGTGAGGGCTAAGGATGTTAAAGAAATACTTTACAAAAAATGCCGAAGCAAAATTTACACCCAGGAGGGCTGTGGTGATGAAAATATTTTTTTTGAAAACAAACAGAAAAGCTATTACAACCGCAAATGCCCCTGCAATGTACCAGACTCCGAACAGTGAACTGATCATCACCAAAGGTGGAGCAAGAACAACAAACAGCCCAAATGCACTTATTCCCCTCCAAAAAAGAAGGGTAAGTATCATTCCAAAATAGACAAGCGAACTTCCAAGATCCGGTTCCAGCATAATCAGGGCAACAGGAAAAAGTCCGATTGCCAGATATTTTAAAATTACTTTTATATCCTCAATATCATTTCCTTTTTCTTCCAGAAATGATGCCAAGGCAAGAAGTGTGGCAATTTTGGAAAATTCAGCAGGCTGCAGGTTCAAAGGTCCAAGACTGATCCACGCTTTAGCACCACCAATTGTTTTACCAAATATAAGTACTGCTATCAATAGGAAGATACTCAACCCGTATGCCCATGGAATTGCAGTTCTTATAAGAGTACTGGGAAGGTTATAGATTACGACAAAAATTATAATTGAGAGGACGAGTGCAACAATCTGTTTTTCAAAATTATTGCGAACCTGTGTTACATTCTGAGTGGAACTGTAAATCGCCAGTAACCCGAATGTTAAAAGAATAATGACAGCACCAAAAATCAGGAAATCAAATCTGCCGGATATTTTTCCGCCTAACTTCATTTAATCCCCGTTTTCGATGTTGGTGACAAGTTGTGTAGAATCTGCTGATTTCGAGGGTTTTTTGGGTTTATCTTCCTTTTCCTTCAGCTTAATCACACCTGAAGACCGAAGATATGCAAGTATTACTTCTTCTGCCACCGGTGCTGCCACATCAGCTCCGTATCCCGCATTCTCAAAAAGTACTGCGACCGCAATTTTGGGATCATCGTACGGGGCAAAACCGACAAACAGTGAGTGGTTTCTGCCATGGATATTTTGTACAGTTCCCGTTTTGCCTGCGATCACCACATCGGTACTCCTGATGTTCTTTGCTGTTCCACCACCACCGTTGACTACAAGCCACATCCCTTTTTTGATAATCCTGACATTATTCTCGTTGACTCCGGTATTTATTTCTTCAAACCGGAAAGGAACAAAGTTCCTTTTCTCGTCAAGATAACCTTTAACGAGATGAGGAACGAACGACTTGCCGTTGTTTGCAACCAGGGCGGTCATCAGAGCGAGTTGCAATGGTGTCATACTTACCTCACCCTGTCCAATGCCAACACTCACTAAAATACCTTTGGGCCAGCCTTTTCCATATATTTTTTCATAATACTGACTGGAAGGAATCAAACCTTTTGACTCTTCAAGAAGATCAATTCCTGTCTTTGTCCCTATCCGGAATTTCTTTGCAAATTCATTCAGCCGGTCCACTCCAATTTCAAAGATCAATTTGTAGAAGAAGACATTGCATGATCCCTCAAGTGCCCTGTAAACTGTAGTGGCACCATGAGCACCGTGACATTTAAATGTTCTGTTTCCATAGGTGAACGAGCCGGGACAGTAAATCGTGCTGTTTTCGTTTAATACACCGAGTTCCAATGCACATAATGCTACCAGTACTTTAAATGTTGAACCGGGAGAATGGGTTGACATGGTTGCTCTGTTAAACTGCGGCTTCAGCGGGTTTGTTACCAGCTCCCTCATGTAATCTGCAGGAGTAATATCCGAAAATTTTGAAAGATCGTATCCGGGTGAACTTGAAAACGCCAGTATCTCACCGGAAGATGGTTCTATGGCAACAATTGCTCCGCTCCTGCCGTGCATCACCTTTTCGGCTGTAAGCTGTGCTGCGGAATCAAGCGAAAGCACAAGGTCTTTACCCTTTATTGAAGGCTTATCAGCATTTCCTTCCTTAAACCTCGCAATTTTCTTCCTCGATGCGTTTACCAGAATATAGTTGTATCCCTTTTCACCGCGAAGGTAGGTTTCATAGCTCTTTTCGATACCATTCATGCCGATGTTATCACCAAGAGTATAAAAGCTGTCTTTTTTTAGATCATTGTCATTTGTCTCTTTTAGATAACCGAGAACATGGGATGCGCCAAAAATATTCGTGTAGCCCCGTTTTATTTCAATTATGTAATCGACTCCCGGGAACCGTTCAGAATTCTCTTCCAACCACCCGATTTCCTGAAATGTAGCCCCCTTTTTAATGCGGACAGGCTGATACTTCCCGTATTTTTTGTGCTTAAGAAGTATCCGTGAAATAGTGTCTTTGGGGAGTTGGAGGAGCGATTCAAGCATCGAATTTTTTGTGGTGTCATATTCGTATGGAGTAATTCTCACAGTGTACGACGGCACATTGTCAACAAGCAATCTAAAATTACGGTCATAAAGAACACCCCTCAGGGGCATCTGTTCAATCGCTTTAATACTGTTGTCGGTAGATTTGTTTTCAAATTTACTGTTGAAAACTATTTGCATCTGAAATAGCTTTAAACCGTAAACAAGAAAAAGACCCAGTATTATGGAAGCGAGCACAGTCTTTCTTGTAGAGGAAAGTAGTGTCATTCCAGCCAGTCACCTTTTTTTGTTGGAGTTGCAAAGATCCAAATTGCGCTTATGAATCCTGTGTAAAGTGCGGGAGTAATTCCCTGCTCAAAAATAAGTTTAAGAAGATTATTATTCAGGTCGAAATTTGTTACCAGAGCGAAAGTTGAAGAGTTGATGAAGGCTGCAAGCAGAATTATAAATATAAACCTGTAGGACTTTAAATTAATGTCCATTCTGTTTGTACTGAAATAACCGGCAACGAATCCTGCGACAGTTTTGGCAAGAGCAGCACTTCCAAGTAAATTTCCTGTGACAAGGTCAAATATCAGTCCGGCACCAAATCCAAACACGGTACCCGGTATCTGTCCCTGTTTCACCGCATAGTAAACAACAAGAATAAGTATAAGGTCAGGAACTATCGTTTCAATTGAAATAAGTGGAACGAAAACGACTTGTACAAACAGAAGCGGAATCAGATATAAAACCGGAAGAAGGTATTTGAAATATTTGTTGTTTGTCATTTCGTCTTCAGATAATTCAGTTCGTAATTGTCAACTTTTTTACTCTGCACCATACGCATCACAAACACATTAAGGGTACTGTTCAGATCAACATACGGTTCGATGAGAATATCGTTAAACAAACCGCTTTCGGGATTCAGAATCTTAACCACTTCACCAACGGGAAGATTTATCCCGATCAAGGAACTGATTTCAGAAGTGATGATTCTCTCCCCTTTTTTCAACTGCAATGTTTTTGGAATCCCTTGCATTATCAGCTCGGTTCCGTTCCATTTCAGGATACCGGGGGTTCCCGAATTCAACAATTTCACGATAATTTTCAGATTTACATTTTTATAAGTTCTTACGATCGAATAGTTTTCCGTAGAAGTGTAGACGATTCCAAGAAGTCCGTTGTGCGATATGACAGGCATCCCGGGTTTTACGGAATCTTTAGTGCCTTTGTTGATTGTAAAATTGACCTGATCGGCAAGGTATGATTTGGAAATTACTTCTGAAGCAATCAGTTCATATGAGCTGGTATCCTGGAAGGCAAGCATTTCTCTCAATTCACTGTTTTCCAGACCGAACTCCCGCAACTGATTGTTTTCGAGCATCAGTTCAGCATTTCTTCTTCTGAGTTCTTCATTGTCTGAACGGAGATCAGTGATGAAATTTACATACCCGAATACTCCTGAAACTCGCGAAAAAGTGGACAACGCAAGTGCCCTCAGCTTTTGAGTCGATTCAGATTCACTTAACGACATCAGAAAAAATGAAATGATTATGAGAATTATCAGGATTAGATAAGACTTGAAAGATTGAAAAAGTGAATGGAAAAATTCTCTCATTCTAATAGCGACGGTGCCTTATCAAAACTGCAGAATATCCATTTAGATTATCAATAACTCTTCCGGCACCCCGAACCACGGCAGTCAGAGGTTCCTCTGCAATGTGAACGGGCAGATTTGTCTCCAGTCTTATTCTTTTATCAAGACCTTTCAGTAGTGCGCCACCACCTGACAGCATAATTCCGGAGCTGTGAATATCCGCTGAATGTTCGGCACCTGTTCTCTCGAGCAATCTCCTGACTGCCTCAAGAATCTGAACTACAGGTCCCTCCAGGGCATCCCTGATTTCCACAGACGAAACTTCAACTTTCTTTGGAACACCGCCTACAAGATCCCGTCCCTTCACTTCGATTGTAAGTTCTTCCGGTAATGCCATCGCTGAGCCGACCTGGCACTTTATAGCTTCAGCAGTCCTTTCACCAATCAGAATATTGTAATTCCTCCTGAAGAAACTCACAATTGCCTCATTCATTTCATCACCGGCAACTTTGATTGATTCTTCAACCACGATACCGGAAAGGGCGATTACAGCAATTTCCGTTGTTCCTCCACCAATGTCGATAACCATGTTACCTTCAGGTCTGGAGACATCAATTCCAATACCGATGGCAGCGGACATTGGTTCGGAAATAAGGTGAACTTCTTTTGCCCCTGCATGTTCAGCACTGTCCCTGACAGCCCTTTTTTCAACTTCGGTCACTCCACTCGGAACCGCTATAACTACCTTTCTGGCAGAAACAATACCTGAATTCACTTTTTTGATAAAAGCACGGATCATGCCCTCGGCAATTTCGAAATCGGCGATTACACCGTCTTTCATGGGTCTTGTTACCGCAATTTCCCGGTGCTCTCTGCCCATCATCTCTTTGGCTTTATTTCCAAGGGCGATGATTTTCCTTGTATTGCGGTCGTAAGCCACGATCGAGGGCTCGTTTAACACGATTCCTTTACCTTTGACATGAATAAGTGTATTCGCTGTCCCAAGGTCGATTGCTATATCATTTGCTAAAAAATCCAATAATCCCATCTAAGAAACCTCAGTGTTTAAAGTGTCTGACTTTTGTAAATATCATAGAGATCGCATGCCTGTCAGCAGCTTCTATACTCTCTTTGTCGCGTACCGACCCCCCGGGTTGTACGATAACAGTAATTCCTGCCTCAGCAAGAAGATTCACTCCGTCCTCAAACGGGAAAAATGCGTCTGATGCTGCAATTGCTCCTTTGATATCAAATCCGAACTCTTCAGCTTTTCTGATAGCAATCTTTACTGAATCCACTCTGGAAACCTGTCCGGCACCAATTCCGATTGACCTGCCATCCTTGACTAAAACTATGGCATTCGATTTTACATTTGCACAAATTTTCCAGGCTAAAAGGATATCCTTTGCAGCCTCTTTCTCAGGCATTTTTTTTGTTACTGTTTCAAAATTCTCGAGCTCACCCCGGTATGAATCCTTTTCCTGAACGAGGTAGCCCCCTGCAGCATTTCTGATGACGAAGGGAATATCCACTTTTTTCTTCTGAAGAAGCACCCTTCTTTGTTTTTTTCTGTTCAAAATCTCGATGGCATCTTCCGTGAATGAAGGTGCGACCACAAGTTCAAGAAAAATCTCGTTTAATTTTTCCGCTGTCCCGGCATCAATGGGACTGTTAAATACCACTATTCCTCCGAAAGCAGAGACCGGATCACACGACAAAGCTTTCGTGTAAGCATCCAATGAGTTTTCACCTGTACCGACTCCACAGGGATTACTGTGTTTTATAATTGCACACACGACTCCGTCAAGTTCTGAGACGAGTTCTGAAGCTGCCGAGAGGTCAAGTATATTGTTGTACGAGAGCTCTTTGCCGATGAGCTGTTCAAAGTGTTCGTTGAAGTCACCGAAAAAATATCCCTTTTGGTGAGGATTCTCACCATATCTTAATACCCGTCGCTCGGGTTCGAATATCGAAAGTGTTCCTGTTTCATCGGTAGTTCTCCTTTCAAGAGTTGAGGAGATAAGTGAATCATATTGCGCTGTAACTTTGAAAGCTTCAATGGCTAAAAACTGCCGGTAAGATTCATCAATTTCTCCTTTTTCCGCTCTTTCAAGAAACTCGCCGTATTGATGAGGAGCTGTGAGTATCGAAACAAATTTAAAATTCTTTGCTGCAGCCCTTATCAGTGAAACTCCGCCAATATCTATCTTTTCAACAAGTTCAGGTATTGATGAGTCGACTTTTGAAGCTGCCTCTGAAAAATTGTACAGATTTACAACCACCACATCAATATCTTCAATTCCGTGAAGTGCCATCTCGGCAAGGTCATCGCTGTTATCTCTTCTCGCCAGAATTCCGCCGAATACTTTTGGATTAAGAGTCTTTACCCTTCCTCCCAGAATTTCGGGGAATCCCGTAAAATCACTGATTTCAACACATTCGACTTTCGACTCCCTCAACAGCCGTGCTGTGTTTCCTGTTGAAACGATTGTATATCCCAAACCTGACAAACCGGATGCCAGTTCGACACAACCGGTTTTATCCGTCAGTGAGACAAGAGCATATTTCTTCAATTTTCTTCTTTCTGTAGTTTAACTGACAGTGGAACAAATTCAGATGATTCTTACTCTGCCTTCCACAATCCTTATCCTTTGTTTTGCAAAAAGTGCAACTGTTTCTGGAAGCAGTTTATGCTCCGCGACCAGCACTTTTTTTGCTATCTCATCAGGAGAATTCACCATGGATATATCTACTGCGGATTGGGCAATTATATATCCCTTGTCATATTCATTGTTTACAAAATGTACCGTAGGTCCCGATATCCTGGCGCCTGATTCAAACACAGCCTCATGTACAAAATGTCCGTACATCCCCTTTCCGCCAAAAGACGGAAGAAGTGCCGGGTGGATATTTATTATCCGATTTTCAAACTTTGACACAAACCCGGGAGGAACAAGTTTCAGAAAACCCGCGAGTACAACAAGACCAATACCCTTTGCAATTAATATTTCTGCAATTTCATCAAAACCTGAGGCGTGCGTTCCAACAGTCAGGGTCTTAATCCCTCTTGCCTGAGCAAACTCAAATGCCTTACAATCAGGTTTGTCACTAATGACATAACTTGTTTCAACTAAATCAGTTAACGAGTCGCTGTTCACGATTGACTGAAGGTTCGATCCCCTGCCTGAAACAAAAATTGCCAGTTTCAGCTTTGCCATATAATGTCAGTTTGTGAGGGAATAAATCTTGCTTGCCTTCACAAACTCCCGGAACAGAGGATGAGCCTTGGTCGCCCGGCTCTTCAATTCAGGATGGAACTGGCAAGCTACAAACCACGGGTGGTCCTTCAATTCAATCATTTCAACAAGTAAACCATCGGGTGAGGTACCGCTTATTATCAACCCTGCATTCTCCAACACACCCCGAAAATCGTTGTTTACCTCATATCTGTGACGGTGTCTTTCCCAGATATCGCTGACACCGTATGCCTCGGCTGCCTTGGTGCCTTCTTTAATGACGCAATTATAAGAACCGAGTCTCATTGAACCACCGAGGTTTTTAATTCCTTTTTGACCCGGCATAAGGTCAATAACCGAGTAGTTGCCTTTCTTGATTTCAGAACTGTTTGCTTTTGGCAGTTTGCACTCTGATCTTGCAAATTCAATTACCGCACATTGCATGCCGAGACAAATTCCGAAAAATGGAATGTTGTTTTTTCGGGCGTAATTGATGGTCTTTATTTTTCCCTCAATTCCCCGGATGCCAAATCCTCCGGGAACCAGAATTCCACTTATACCGGAGAACAACTCATTCAAATCACCTGTTTCGCAGTCTTCTGCGTTTACCCATCTGATTTTGACTTTTACACCGTTTTCTGCACCCGCATGTACGAATGATTCCATTATGCTTTTATAAGCATCATGATAGTCGATGTACTTGCCACTAATAGCAATTTCTATTGTACGGTCAGGATTTTTAATCTTATTTACGAATTTCTTCCATTGCCCGAGTTCAATTTTCGTATCCTGCAACCTGAACTTTTTCAGTACCACAAGGTCCATTTTCTCCTGATGCAGAATCAGAGGCACTTCGTAGATTGTGTCGCAATCCTGAGTCGAGAAAACCGAAGAACTTTCCACATTACAAAATGAAGCAATCTTGGCTCTTATCTCGAGTGAAAGATTCTTCTCGGATCGGCATACAAGAAGGTCCGGTTGGATCCCGAGTTCCAGAAGGGCTTTTACGGAATGCTGTGTGGGCTTGGTTTTTACCTCGGCAGCAGAACGAATATATGGCACATAAGTAACATGGATGGTCAGGGCATTCTTTTTACCAAACTCATGAAGCAATTGTCTGACCGCTTCGATAAACGGAAGGCTTTCTATATCGCCGATTGTCCCGCCAATCTCGGTAATTATTATGTCATATTCACCTGATTCACCAAGCTTACACATCCGTCTTTTAATCTCATCTGTGATGTGCGGTATTACCTGAACAGTAGCTCCAAGGTATTCACCCTGTCTCTCTCTGTTGATAACATCATAGTAAATCTGTCCGGTGGTGGTATTATTTGCACGGTTCATATTCAATCCGAGAAATCGCTCATAATGCCCCAGATCGAGGTCCGTTTCAGCACCATCTTCGGTTACATACACTTCACCGTGCTGAAATGGATTCATCGTTCCCGGATCCACATTGATGTACGGATCAAATTTCTGGATTGTTACCCGGTAGCCACGCTGTTTCAGTAACAATCCCAACGATGCGGCTGTTATTCCTTTACCAATCGAGGATACTACCCCGCCGGTAATAAAAATGTACTTAACCAACTTATGTCCATAAAATTAAATAATTTAAACTTCTAATATAGTTAGAAAGGCAACCTTTTTCAAAGTTAATGGATGTCTTTACCCAATTACTTTTTCCCTGATATTCTCTGCCCAGCGGGAGTAGGCATAACCGTTCAGATGAAGCCCGTCTGATGTAAAATCAAGTGACAGGTTGCCTGAAATGTCCTTTAAAAGAGCGTTATTGTCTAAAAACTGAACATTTAATTCTTCCGCCATCACTGCAAGTGAAGCATTTACTTCATCAATTGTACTGTTTTTTATTCCAGTTTGAAGCATCATTTCCCTGACAGGAAGTATCGATTGAAGAAAAATTATTGCACCTGTGAAACCGGTAAGTTGTAAAATAATTTCCCTGATGTTGGAAATCACTTCGTCCTTCGGGTAATGCCTCTGCAAATCGTTCACACCAATGGTTAAAAATATTTTTTCAGGATTCAATCCGGTAATCTGATCCAGCCGGTTCAATACTCCGGCGGTACTGTCACCCGATATTCCCCTGTTTATAATTCTGATTTCGGGAAAAAATTCCTGCCACTCACACATTTCTGTTATACTGTCACCTAAAAAAACGACGCCACCACCATCACTTCCAAACATTGAAAACAGGGTTGTGCGATGAATATAGTGTGAATCGATCTCAAGTTTTCTGCTCATGTTGCTTTCTGATCTCTCAAATTTTTTGTAATTTCAAGATATAAATTTAATTAATACTTATTCCCCCAATTCATATTTCCGGTGCTCGATGCAAAATATTTTCAAATTTTTTCTCCTCTTCATGACCCTGGTATTTCCCCTTTCCGCTCAGTTTGATACACATATCACGGAAAATATTACTTCCGGATTCAGACGCTACCCCCTTTATGAGGAAGTGACGAATGCCTCCTGTGGTCCCTGTGCACAGAGTAACCCCGCCCTGAATTCATACATGGAGACAATGAAAGACTCCTTGACTGGTGTAACTTATCATGCATGGTGGCCCGGGGTCAGCGATCCGATGTATCAGCACAATATTCAGCAAAACAGAGATCGGATTCAATTTATGAAAGGGAATGTGAATGCGACACCCTGGTTGAATGTCGATGGAATAATTGTGGATGTCTGGCCCTTCTCATCCTCAAACCTGTCGGGAGCATACAAGACCAGAATGGCGGTCGCCTCCCCGCTTGGACTTGAGGTCAGCCAGTCCCGAATTTCTGCCGATTCAATTGAAGTTAAAGTTAAGGCATATTTACTGTCGAACCTCCCGGCAGGTACATGGAAGTTAAGACTTTATGCGGTTGAACACCCGGTTAATTTCACAACTGCACCCGGTACGAATGGAGAGAAGTATTTTCCTCATGTATTTAGAAAATCGGTCCCAAATTCTTCTGGAGAGCTTTTCCCGACCTCAAAAGGTATCTATGAGTTTACCTGGAGATATAAATTCGAATCTGCGTGGAAAGATACAAATCAATATTCCGTAGCCATTGTTCAGGATGATATTACGAAAGAAGTGGTTAATACCGGAAGCAGCAGACGACCACTCCAATTTCCTGTCGGCATAAAAGAAGATGAGGCAGGATATCTTCCTTCAACGGTAACACTTTACGACAATTACCCGAATCCATTTAACCCCTCGACAGTGATTTCCTATTCAATACCTGAGGCAACAGATGTTAACCTCAGTGTATATAATGCCTCAGGTGAATTTATTAAATCACTAGAAAGCGGTCATAAAGCTGCGGGTCATTACAAAATCGGGTTTGAAGCCACCGGTTTTTCATCAGGAGTCTATTTCGTCGTTCTGAACACACCGGTTGGAAGATCAATCAAAAAAATCAGTCTGCTCAAATAGTCATGAGCTGATGGATCTGCCGGGATATCACTTCTTGTCGTCAGCACTGGGACCGTACAATCCCGGTACTTTAAGATCATTCATCCGCAAATAAACGGTCAATTGCCCTCTGTGATGAATCATATGGTTCATCACCGAGGACCTCAGAACCGAGTGCCTTGGCTCTCCAAAAAACGGTTTGCCATTGTAATAGAGAGTCCACATTTCATTCATCTGGTCTACTGTCATTCCACGGAGTACCTCGAGAAATTTTCTCACATTTTCATCAAACTTACCGAGCATCTCTTCCTTATCCACAGGGACATCAAAGTCAGGATTGACTTCGGAATCTTTTAAATGATATTCATTCGTGGTCAGAGTCAATAAACCCCAATATGAAATGTTAGCAAGATGCAAGGCAAGGTGCTTCATTGAAAAAGATCTTGGATGAGGTTTGTAATCCAATTTGCCAAAATCAAGATTTTCGAGCACTTTCCTTGTTCCTTTGAATTCATTTTCAAATTCACGATAGAATTCGTCAACCATCATTTTTCTCTCCTTTTCTTTGGTTTTCTTGTGTCAAAATATCGTAAAGATTCATGTTTGTTCATTTTTGAATTATGATAAACTCTGTTCTTCTGTTCTCAGCTCTGCCTTCTTCCGTCTTGTTGTCGGCAACGGGCTTTGTGTCGCCGAACCCGATCGCTTTTATCCTGTTACCGTCAATTCCTCTTTTGATAAGTTCCGTCTTGACAGCATCAGCCCGCTGTTGCGAAAGTTTCAGATTATAGCTTTTGTCCCCGACATTATCTGTGTGGCCATGAATTTCAATATCAAAAAGCGGGTTCCTGACAAGAAGATCAACAACAGTCTGAAGAGCCCGCTCCGAGGATGCTTTAAGATCATATTTGTTGAATTCAAAATTGATGTTAAGCAAAACCGGTACATTTGCTTCGGGGGTATTGTTAAAATTGGCAAATGTTTCTATCTCATACTGTGGCATGCAGAATTTGATACTGACGGTATGTTGACCATACTCAACGGGTCTGTACTGAAGGATGTAGGCATGCCGCAACCGGCTGTATATATCCGCGTAGACTCTGCTGAACTCGGAAGAAAGATACATGTGATTATATGTTCCCCCGGTTGAGACTGCCAGTTCTTTCAGAAAATTCTCATTCACATCCCTTCCAAAATCGATAGCACAGATAATTACATCATTATCAAGAGCGTATTCGATAAGGCTGTCAAGGAAATTCGAACCTTCAGTTCCATCGGTATAGACAATCACTATCTTACTCTTGACAGGCGCATTCTTTACAGCGTCAATTCCTGTCATTATGGCTTTTACGAGAGATGATTTTCCTCCATAACCTGTCAAACCGGAGGGAGTGAGTTTGTTTAGAAGAATTGAAGCCTCAGTTGTTAAAGGAACCTCCACAACCGCCTTGTCGTCGTATTTAACGATGGAAACAGCGTCATCCTTGTTTTTAATTTTTATCAGATCTGCCGCGGCAGCTTGAATGATATTTGCGCGATCTTCCCCGATTGATCCACTGTGATCCATCACCAGCGATACTGCGATCGACTCAACAATCGCACCCGGAATCTCGGCAAGCTTAAAATCATCAATCTTAAAGGTTTTACCATTCACTTCTTCAGTAACACTGCACCACTTTTTTAACCACTCACCTTCGAGTGCATTGGTTAGCATTATTCCATCAGAATTCAGGATATTCATGTAGATGGAGATCAAATCAGCTTGAGATGCATCGACACGACTCACCGTGAGAGAAGGATTTTGTGCATTCATTTCGCTTATTCGGCTTATTCCACTAACATAAAGTGGTTTGTAGTTTGCCGGAGGTGTCGAGTCATCTTTAACAGCTTCAACCGGGGTTGAACAACCGGTCAAAAAGACTATTAATAAAAGAGAGTTGATGAGAATGAGTAATTTTGTTTTCATATCTGATCCGATTGAATAACTATGATTAAAAAATTGTTAGAGTGAAATTCATGATTAAATGATCAGGAAAAATAATCAGTTTCCGTTAAAAAAGCGCGATTAATCTGCATTTTATCAAATTGCAATCTACATTTATTTCATTTAATACTCATGAAATCGACTGAAATAGTTTTTGGAGAACGAAAAAAGCATTTGTTAGTAGCAAATATCTCATTACATTTGGGGGTATGAAAAGAAAATTTCTTATTTCCATTCTGATTTTTGTATTTTTCCTGTCCGCAACAGGTTTCCCCGTTGTTATTCATACTTGTGAATCTTCGGGCGTAAGTACACTATTTGGATGTGAAATGTGTGAGGAGACCGCCGAGGTTCCCGCACCTGAATCTTGTTGTGATGAAAATCCTGATGAAAATAAGTCGGATTTTAGTCAGTGCGAAACGATTAAGTCACTTGACGGTGAGTCTTGCTGCTTCGAAAAAGTCGATTTGCACAAAATTTCATACGATGTTTCTGTATTTAACCTGTCAAATCTCTTTATATGTGAATTTGATGCGGTTACAGTCTCTTCTGACCTTACCAGTGAGCAGGAAATTACTCAGATTCTCAGGAATACAGACGACCTTCCTCCCCCTTCATTCGGTAAATCCCTTTTAACCTCGATACACCAACTAAAAATAGCCTTACCTCTAAGCTAAACGCTTGTCAATAGACTGCTCCCGGTATTGCTCCATTACTCATGGCAATTAAGGACTGTCAACAACTCTACAATTATTGATTTCTCCTAAAGAGAAGAGGTTTAAAATGAAATTTAAATTTTTATTACAAATGTTGATTCTGTTAAGTGCAGTTACCATTGCACAGAATCTCAAAGGTTTTGTTTACGAACTCGATCAACAAAACAAAAAAGTCCCCCTTGTTTCAGCCAATCTGTTTTGGAAGGATACCAAAATCGGAACGGTTACCGACATCAACGGTTTTTTCTCAGTCAAAAAGCCCGCAGGTAAAAGTGCTTTGCTGGTTGTGAGTTATACCGGATATGTCGCCGATACAATCGAGGTTTCCGGCAGCAAGGACTCCATCGAGATTGTTCTCACCCTCAATGCCCAACTTAAGGAAGTTCTTATTTCTGCCGAGAGATCTTCACGCTTTATGGATGACCTTGAACCGGCTCAGGTCGAGATTATTACCGGTAAAGAACTTCTGAAAGCTGCCTGCTGTAACCTTGGCGAAAGTTTTACTACCAATGCCTCGGTTGATGTGCAGTATCAGGATGCAGTCTCGGGAGCCCGTCAGATACAGTTACTTGGACTTGCCGGTGCATATACCCAAATGCTCTTCGAAAACATCCCTTCAATGAATGGTATCGGAAATTCATTTGGACTTGGTTTTGTACCCGGACCCTGGATATCACAGATCAGCGTTTCGAAAGGATCTGCATCGGTTGTGAACGGATATGAATCGATCACAGGACAGATTAATGTCGGTTATAAGAGTGCAACCGACGCTGAGAGGTACTACTTCAACGCCTTCCAAAGTTCGCACTACAAGACAGACATTAACGCAAATGCTGCAATAGAACTGAATGACCATGTCAGCACAATTTTCCTCGCCCATTCCAACTTTGTATCGAAAATGGTGGATGACAATTTTGATTCATTCACAGATGACCCAAAAACCATACAATACAATGTGATGAACAGGTGGAAAATTCATACCAATTTTGGCTTGGAATCACAGTTCGGTATTCACTACCTTTCGGAAAAGCGAACGGGCGGACAAATGTTTCCGATGCTTTCGGGAAAACAGTATAAAATTGACATCGACTCAAGACACTTCGATTTCTACTCAAAGACCGGTTATGTTTTCTCTGCAGAGCCATACATAAGTCTTGGTTTAATGCTTGATGCACATTCCCACGACCAGAATACTCTGTTTGGAGAGAGAAAGTATGATGCGTCGCAAAAAATCTTTTTCTCGAAACTGATTTTCGAAATGCGTTCTATCGACAATATTCATTCGGTAATAACCGGATTGAGCTATACACACGATCAAATTGATGAGTCGCTTAATGCATCCGGTTCAACGAAAAAAGAATCAGTACCTGGTGTATTCCTCGAGTACAACTTCTCGCCTGACAATCTTCTCTCCATAGTACCCGGAGTAAGAGTCGATTTTCACAACCTTTTTGGTACTCTCGTAACTCCGAGAATCCATATTAAGTACAATTTTGACGAAAACACCTCAGTTCGTGCATCTGCAGGAAAAGGTTACAGGGCGGTAAACATCTATGCAAACAATATGAGTTATCTCGCCAGTTCAAGAAATTTTGTACTTAATAACACCAACTCATACGAAGAAGCATACAACTACGGACTGAATTTCACCCGCTACTTCATGTTATCGGGAAGAGAGTTGAGGGTGACCCTTGACTACTACAGAACCGACTTCATCAAACAGGTGGTCACAGATATCGATACCGATCCTTCGAGCATTCTGTTTTATGATTTGAATGGCTCCTCATTCTCAAACAGTTATCAGGTGGAGCTTGCATACGAAGTGCTCCCCCGCCTCGATATATCGGCTGCTTACAGGTATACCGATGTGAGAACCACCTATAACGGTACCCTGAATATAGTTCCTCTGCACAGCAGGTATAAAGTGCTAACCACGGTCTCATATTCAACTCCGGGGCGTGGATGGGTTTTTGACGCAAGTTTTTTGGTGAACGGACCCGGAAGAATTCCTTCGACCTCCACCAATCCTTCACAGTATCAAAGACCTGAAACATTCGATGCATTTGTAAACATCAACGCACAAATCAGCAAAAAGTTTGATATCTTCGAACTCTATGTCGGTGCTGAAAATATAACAGACTTCAAGCAGGCAAATCCTGTAATAGCTTCAGATGATCCGTTTGGAAAATATTTCGACGCTTCGATGGTCTGGGGTCCAGTTTCAGGAAGAAAATTCTATGCCGGTATCCGGTTAAGTGTATTTTAATTCAACTAAATGAAAGTATTATCATGAAAAAGCAATTATTTCTCGTATTGTTCGTATTCCTGACCGTTAGCGGATTAACCCTTGCTCAGGAAAAACCTGACACAACAAAATCGAAAGCATGTACTGAAGAAAAATCGGACTGCTGTGATTCAACAATAGCAAAAACGGCAGAAGTGCCCACCACTCCGTGGAATACCGTTTGCCCCGTTATGGGAAACAAGGTTAATCCTAAAGTAAAACTTGAGGTCTACAACGGAAAAGCTTACGGTTTCTGCTGCGCAGGCTGTGATGCCAAATTCGCAAAAGATCCTGAAAAATATTCAAAAAACCTGAATGAAACAGGAACCCGCTTTACCGGTAAAAAGTAACGGGAATTGAAAAGTTGGATAACTCTGAAATAACAATTATCTTGCGTTAAGATTTTTATTCTTTCATCGATTGTGAACTTATAAAGTCACAATCGGAAATGCCGGGTTTTATGCTCAGAGTTATCCAGCTTTTTATTTTTATTTTCATACTCACCTCGATATCATATTCTCAGATTGATCCGGGTGCAAGAGGTCGGTACCCTCAAGGGTGGTTTAGTCAGACCATTTCCCGTGAGGGGAGGAATATGAACTGCAGAATTTATTACCCCTCCTTTTCAGACGGTGAAAACAGCCAGATCGACACTGTTAACGGACCCTGGCCAATAGTGGCATTTGGACACGGCTTTTTCATGCAGACAAACTACTACTTCTCACTATTCCGACAACTCGCCTCTCACGGATTCATCGTTATTGCTCCTCAGTTTACAGACACACAACACGGAGAACTCGGAAAAGACCTTATCTTCTGTCTGAATTTCATCAAATCATCGTCCACAGCCACAGGGAACAGATTTTACAAACTCGCCGACACTTCAAAAACGGGTGTCTCAGGACATTCAATGGGAGGCGGCGCCTCTCTGCTGTCCACAATCTATGACTCGACTATAACGATTTCTGCACCGTTTGCCGCTGCCGAAACTGTACCGTCAATTATTTCGACCATTAATTCAACCAAATCAATAATCTACCTGATCTCCTCACAAAACGACGGAATCACTCCTCCCGCAACAACTCAGATTCCAATGTATGAGAATACACCTGACAATAAGGCACTTCTCACCATCAATGGTGGTAACCACACGAAATTTATGGATACTAATATTTGGGATTGGACTGACATAGGTGGATATATTAACAGAAACCTCCAAATTTATCTTTCCCAAAAGTACTTGACTGCTGTTTTCAAACTTTTCCTGCATGAAGACAAAGGCTATTGGAATTACGCTTTTGGTGATTCTGCCAACGCTGATACTTCCGTTGTTTTAAGGAAATCGGTGAATCGACTTCCGTTAAAATCGTTTAAAATGCTAACCGATGAGGGATCGGTAACCAACCAAAACATTAATATCAGGTGGGAGAAATCTTCGACACTGAATCCTCTCGAGAACATCAGATACAATGTGGAATTTGCACTTGATTCACTGTTTGAATCACTTTTCTATGTTTCGCCTGCTGTAGTGGATTCCTCTATTATTATCGATTCCATCCCCCCGGGAGATTTTTATGTACGGATTGTCGCTTCGACCCCCGGCGGGATTCAAAAGTTCAGCAATAATTCGATCAAACTGACACTTTCACCTCCGTTATCTGTGGCAGATGGTTCTCCGGATTTGAGTTCACTTAGAATTTCCGGTGTTTTCCCCAATCCATTTAATCCAGCATTCTCCATCACCATCAATAATCAGAATACGACAGGTATTCTTTTTGAGTTGTATGATATCAGCGGAAAAAAGATTTTATCATCTGAAAAAGTAATTTATCCCGGCATTTCAAAAGAGTACTTCGATCTTTCAGGTAATCCATCGGGTATCTATTTCCTGTCGGTCAGAGTTGAAGGAAGGTCGTTTGTTAAAAAAGTAGTGCTACAGAAGTAAACCGGACTGATTGTTAATTGACTGCATAAAAAAACCGGACTGGGAATTTCCAATCCGGTTTTTTTCTAAATTACAACCTTTAGGCAGGTGGATTCCATGTCTCAAGGATCAATTTCGCATCTTTTTCGAGTTGTTTTTTGATCTCATTAACTCTCAAGGCAGTAGTGTTGAGAGTTGCATAAATATTGTCAACATATAGTCTCAGATCTTCGATGTCATTTCCATCGGGTTTTAGGTGGATTGCCTCCACCATATCCTGAAAAATCAAATCAAGCACTTCGACTTCTTTTTCGAATTTTATTGTTTTGTTATCCATTTTTGCGTCCAAATTATTAATTAAGGTACAGTGAAATATAACTAATTCCACCCAATAAGAGAGGAAAACGGAAAGATTTTACTGTGTGGTTATTTGTGCAGTACCAGTTTTATGGTCTTTATCACATCATCAAATGTTGCGCGCAAAAAATAGATTCCGGAAGACAAGCCTCCACTTTGGAGAGAAAGAGAATGTTGCCCGGCGGTGACATCTGCACAGAACAGAGTCCTGATCAACAAACCGCGAATATCAAACAATTCCAGTTTCATTTCCCCTGCCCTCCCGAATTCAAAAACGATTTTTGTGGAATAAGTGAAAGGATTAGGAAAGGCAGTAACCCTCAGGTCGACTTTTTCATAGTTATCTTGTATCCCGTAGTTTTCTTCAGGATTTACACCCGTGGGATCAGCGGAGGCAAATCTTTTTTGTGCAATGCTGTAACCCCTTCCGTAGTTGTTGGAGGCTGAAATTCTAAATGAATTTAGCGCCACCACCTGTCTCGGACCGGTACTGCTCGAAGCCCTGTAGACCGATGAGTCCCGCAGTGTTGCTTCCCTTGCATCAATCAGGAAGAACGGAAACCGTGAAAAGACAATTGAAGAATCAGCATTAATAAATTTTGTTATGCCGTTTCCGTTGATGTAAATACCGTATGGAATCTGCGTTTTGAATATTGACCACAGTACAGATGCCATCCTGTTTTCATAATAATCGCTGCTTGCAAAAGTGAGTGACTGGGTTGAAAATCCCGGTAAAACCCTAAAACCCTCATTTAATGTCATCTTACCGCGGTACGCAGCATACGGATCACTGTTCAAATTGTCAGCAAAAGAAGTCGAGGCAAGTTTTGACATTTCACCGAAATAGAAAGATGGACATCTTGAGTTAATCAATTTTTGTCGAAGCAGATTACCAACCAAAGAAGTCGATGAAGTGATGTTTTTAATGGCTGTAAGGTCATCACCGGCAAAAATGAATGCCGAAGCTCCCTGTATTTTCTGATGGACCAGAGTATCAGTCTCGGATCCTGGAGTATAGAGTATCAGTTTAGCCAAGGGTGCAGAAGCTGCAACTTCGTTAAGAATCGAATTTGCATTTGCCTCATAGGCAGGATATGAGACAATCAAAACATCCGGAGTATTCGCCCTTGATACAAATGCAGACAGCGCAGCCAGCCACGAAGTTGCAATCCAGTTACTCCCCGTCAATGTCACATCTCCTGTCGGGACTTCAGATAATGTCGCATTAAATGCTTTTGCTGAGGCCGGTACAAAACTGATATTTTTACTGTTAAGATCATAAACCCAGTTTTTGGTAAGCTGCCGGGCGTGAAGATTTTCGAGTTCGTACAGATTTCCAGACGACCAGAGTCTTGTAAGGGAATCCGCCCGATAAATAGAAACAGAACCACTTCCCATCACCACCCCTTTTCCATCGGGTGAGATACAAAAAGCGGTTCTGTCATCCAAACCAACGCCTGTTACATTTTGAATTCCCTGCAATCCAAGTTTGAGAAGGACAGATGCCAGTCGCGCCTGCCGTCCTCTTTCGATAAAATGAGTATCAAAAATAACATCCGGAACCAGGCCGAGAAAGTTATCTTCGATGTTTGAAGTCTGTATGAAAGGATTTACAAGTGCATCATCGGGATAAAGCGAACCATATCTCGCCGAGAGTATAAATTTCCCGAGCACCATTGCTCCTGCGGAAGTGCCAGCTACAACTCCTCCCCGGGCATAAACCTGCTTTATGGCAGATTCAACAAGAGTACCTTTCCAGTAATTTATGTAATTGTACTGGTCGCCACCCTTGATAAAAACAGCAGATGCTGCGAGAATTGAATCTGCAACGGATTGTGTATTCGCTAATGTTCTGGAGTTTATTTTGAGATTGTATGAGGAACGGGAGCCCAGTGAACGGAAATAGTCGGGTATCCATGTTGTTTCGTCATTTACCGAAAGTACAACAACTGCACCTGAATCAGCTTTCTGAACTATCCATGAATAAGGTTCGCGATTCCAGTCATTTACACCCTCTCCACCACCACCCACAGCACAGATATATCCCTGAGAGAATAACTGAAGCGAAAACGCTATCACCAACAAAAACAACCGTTTAGCGCCTCTCATCTCATTCTCTCAGGGTAGCTTAAACTCTAAAATCTTAACCCGACGGAAATCCTCTGTACATTTGGAAGGATATCGTAAATGGAATAAGCATAATCAAATGAAACCACAGATTCTCCCAAAGGCAGGTTTGCTCCGGCTCCGAAAGTTATCTTTTCATCATCATAATTATATCTGTAACCGCCTCTCAGAAACACCCTGTCAAATACCGAGATCTCGGTACCAAAATTTACTCTTTCGAGGTTGTCATTCGGGTGTGTTACATCAAGGGCGGCACGCATCTTAACGAAATCAATTTTGAAGATGTCCATCGCTATACCAACCTGAAAGTGAAGCGGAAGCGAGAAATCCTCTGTGCCCAGCTTTGCTGGTGCAAGCCTCGAAAGCGGTATGTTCTCGTCCCTCAAGTAGGTAACATTCAGATCGGGTCCGTCAAATCTCATGTCAGGTCCAAAATTTGTCATGCTCATTGCAATGGTCAGATTTTGGAAATCGAGAGTATATTGAGTTCCGATGTCGAAAGCTATACCTGTTGCTGTCTCATTCCAGATTCTTTGAGATACATACTTGACTGTGATACCGGTTCTGAACCTGTCAGTTATAGCCCGGGAATAAGTCAAACCAAGAGCAATATCCTGTGCATCGTAAAACCGTCCTGTTCCGTTTGGTTTCTTTTCAGTCGTAATCTCTATTTTACCTGTTGAAAAAGAGATAAAATGAACACCCAAAACACCCGCATCACCTCCAAGTTTGTAGGCTCCGGCTGCAGCGTTCAGGTCGAATAACCCGAACCAGTTCAGATTCGTGAAATGGAAGTCAACATTGGAAACGCTTGAGAGTCCTGCCGGATTCCAAAATATGGATGAGGCATCATCGGTTAGAGCGATCGAAGCACCACCCATTGCCGCCTGTCTTGCTCCAAGTGGAATCTGCAGAAATTGTGCACCTGATGTCCCAAGATTGGAATATTGCGCAGCGAGTGTAAACGACATTAAGATTGAGATAAATATCAGTTTTTTCATTTTATGCTCCGTTGATCACTTGATTACGGCGAAGCGGTCGATGAACTCGCCTCCGCTGGTTTTTACTACATATATGTACATTCCGGCTGAAATCTCTCTTCCACCTTCGGAACGGAGATCCCACACCTCTGTACCGTTGGATGAAGAATGGTTAATGGTTTTAACCAGATCCGCATCAATGGTGAAGATGTGAATAGTACATTCAGGTGGCAGATTGATGAATTGTATCTGCCGTAACGGTTCACGCCGCAATTCACCAAACTCGGGTTCATACAATGATGAGACCACATACGGATTTGGTACAACTCTTATTTTGTTCAACGATGTATTGGCGACTTCGTTATTTACCACAGGGGCTCTGAATGTAAATGCATATTTGTCTTTTAGTGTCGGTGCCTTTGGTTTTACTGTCTCCAGAGAATAAAGATTGCCCGCCTGTGGAGGGTTGGCAGGATTAAATTCTATTCTGCCTCTCACACCACCAAATGTAAATGTTGACAGAGTGTAAACGGTATCAAACTTCACTATTGCTGAATTTGTTGAAGTGTCTTTTATCTCCAGTGAAACAAATCCCGCTCCACCTGTTCCGAATCCTCTGTTTTTCACTTCAACGAAATATAGAGTGGATTTCAGATTCACTTCATTTTCAAGTGAAAAACCGAGTGAAAAGATATCGGTCCCGCCTATTTTCGAAAGGGATTTTACGGCACCGGGTTTTGTCATACTGAATACAATACCATCAGAAGTTGCCTGAGTTTTCTCAAACAAAAACGGTCTTGGCTTAATCAGTGTATCATTATCCTTTGTGGCGTACACACCAAAACTGAGCGTAAGCAAGTCACCCTTTCTCGGTAAATACTCGGGAGCAGTACCGGGAGGTGTAACTATTCTTACCCTCAAACCAGTTCCGGGTACTGAAATTACCTGATTCGGGTTCGTCCAAACATAACTGTTGTCAGTTTTTATATCTTCACCGGTTGTGAGATTAACAAAATCGAATACAGTCGGCGACTTGAAGTAAACACCGTATTTTTCCGGTTTTGTGTTTGCCGAGTCAGTAATTACCGGTACGAGTTGTGTTTTCAGCACGCCTCTTTCTGTTCTGCTGACATAATTGAAGCCGACATTGTACTCGCCTGAAGCAAGTTTTACATCATCGACCGGCGTCACATTGAATACATAATTTGAAGTGCCTTTTCCGATTTGTCTGATATTATCAAGAGTAACCGGCGTTCTGCCTGCAGCCGATGAGACAGGGGTAAGACTGACAATGTTTAACTGATCAAGATTCTTCCCGAGCGGACTTTCGAGCGGCTCAAGAAGGGAATCACCTCTGTCGTAAGCCGTGATAGTGTACCAGTATTCAAAACCGTTAGTGACAGTGGAGTCGATAAAAGAGTATTGAATGCCCTTGTCTATACCAATTTCATTTGGTACATCGAATTCGGCTAATTTTGTCCAATGGATTCCTTTATCGATACTTCTGTAGAGTCTGTAACCTTCGAAATCATACTGACCTGAAAATGAATCAAATGACCTTTCTGCAGCATCATCCCAGTAAAGCATGGTTTTGTTGTCACTTGGGACACCCGAAAGTTTAGGAGTCACAGGTGGTTTTGCGATATCATAGTTAAACGAATGAATCACCTGTGCCTGAGCAAGGGCTGTTTTCAACTCATTCAAGTTCTCTCCTGCCACCAGAACAGTGTAAAACGAGAGTGTATCTCCCCTTTTAATGAAATATGGACCTGATGAGAAAGTGGTCAAAAGATCGAGACCGGAAGCAGGAATCGTGGAAACATCATCATAGTTCAGTGAGGTGTTGTTTCCGAGGTGGAAATACTTGTTTCTCAGATTTGAATTATACAGCGATGGTGCTGATGTCATTCGACCGAATAGAACAGAGTCGAGATCGGAGAGTTCATCATCATCATAGAGTGCATAATGGAAATCGGTAAGTCCCAGTTCACGCCCGTTCACTTTGGGAGTCTGTAGAAATGCAACTCCCATCATACCCGTTTTTCCATTTGGCCATTCTGCAGAAATACCGTCATCATAGAACCAGACAAAATTGTTGTTTTTGTCAAAGTCTATTTTATCGTCCGCATACTCCGGGTCACCACCCGAAACATTACCTACATCGATATCAGTATATAATGTAAAATAAAGACTGTCGTAGTCTTTTGGTCCATCGTTAATGATATCATACTTGAAAAAGAGGAGATTCTGAGCAAATTTAACTCCATACGCATAACCCGTTTGGGCAAGGGTGATGCCGAGAATCTGCTTTGTATTGTTGGAATCGTTATAAACGCAATATGAATCCTGATCCGATTTGAAGACCGGATTACCGTTTGCATCCTTCACGGGCCAACCCTTTACAGGATGCCACGAAGCAGGATTATCGGAGAATGCTATTCTGGCACCTTCATTATTGTGATAGCCGGCTGCAGCTTCCCACTCCTCATTGGTTGTGTATCTTCCCTGAATTACATTTCCGGGAATACCAACATATGGATTCATTCTATAGATGTAGTGTTTTCCGCTGTTGATCGGAAACTCACCAGAGGGACCCTGTGAAAGCCTTCTCGGATAGAGCTTTCCTCTGTTCTCGAAGAAGAGCCCGATAGCCGAAGCGTTATGCACACCTCCTGCTCTGTCGCGAATCGAGAGCACCGAATTATCTCCTCCATTAGCCTTCTTTGACTGAGAATTAAGCAGAGGTGTAGCAAGTAACAAGAACACAAAAATCAATACTGCTTTTCCTGCCATCGAAAATATGGGGTTTTTACTCATCAATTTATTCTGTCTTTCAATTTCCGTCATTTTTTCCGGTTTTATGAATTTTGATGTCATTTCTTTTGTAAATTTCATTGTTCAATCTCCCTCAGTTAAAATCTTAAAGTCGCCCCAAGACGGATTCGCCTCGGTGCCCCGTAGTTTGAAGGATCTTCCATATATTCTTTCGAGTGACCACCAACATATGTGAAGTCGGGCTCCCCTGTATCGGGATAAACATAAACGATGTTCCTGTTATCTGTCAGATTAAGAATCTCGGCAAAAAGACGAAGGCGGATATTATTGAATATCGTCACATCCTTTCCAATAAGCAGATCCATCGACCAGGTTGATGGCTGTCTGAGTGAATTCTTCACAACAAAACCGACATCTCTCCCTGAAGGTGTGTATGGATAACCAGAGGACCAGGAAAAGATGAATGAGAAATCCATATTCTCAAACCAGGGTGATCCAAACACCTTTGGACCTTCACCATTCGGTATGGTGAATGATGCTGTTCCGTTAATTACATGCGTTTTATCGAAATCCAGATAATATAAGAGGGTGGATTCAGAAGTGCCGGGGTACTGCTCAGTTTCTGAGGAAGCACTTCCCTTTGCAACTGAATATGTGTAAGTCAAGCCGCCCGAGAAGTATTTGTCGGGTCTGATGTCAAGATTTACTTCAAAACCTTTCATATTGGCATAATCCTCGTTCACATACAGGGTATAACCGACATATCTTCCCTCGGTAAACGGGAAGAAGTAGCGGGTTCCAATCAATCCGGTCACATCTTTATAATATGCAGTTACTGAAACGGCAGCCCGGTCAGAGAACTGATGCGAAACACCCACTTCATAAGCAATGGTGCGTTGAGCATCCAGATCAGGCTGACCAAACAGCGGCTCTCTCACCTGAATATCGTATTGTTTGTTTTGGAACAGGAACTGATACTCAGGATTCTGGAAGAAGTGCCCGTATGCGAAGTGGAGCTTTGTTTTATCGGAAATAGGATGGGCAATACCTATTCTTGGACTGAACTGCGAACGCGATTTAACTTTTACAACCGAAGCAGGATCAAGAGGATTAGCCCTGAATTCCACATTTGCATTCATAAAATCATAACGGAGTCCGAGGTTGATGACAAGATATGCAAGTTCAATTTTGTCCTGTACATAAGTGGCAATCTCGAAGGGCGATGTTGTATAATTGTTTTTATATGGGAAATTTCTCTTTGGGTCCTCGATACTGTAGAGCATCAGGTTATGAGTCTTGAACTGGGCACCAAACTTCACTTCATTATTATTATTTATCTGCCAGACCGCATCACCTTTAAAATCAAGTGTGGTCGTCCTGCTGTCCGTAAGCACGGTCGGATCAGCAAGTGCATAAAACTCAAAACCGTTTCCTGTATTTGACTGATAAACCCTTGAACTTACAGGGAGATACTGCGAAGTATCTTTGTCAAGTCCGGAATAAAATCCCTGATTGAAGTACGAGAATCTTATGTCGTAGAACAATGACTGGCTGACAGTATGTGTGGCAGTCAATGCAGATTGCCAACTGTCGGTCCGTCTCTTTAAATACTGCTCCGGTATATATTTATAGTCGTGATTGTAGCTCTGTCTCAACCCCCTGCTGCCTCTGTTCGAGATTGTCAACCTGAACTGTGGAATTGCTGTCAGAGTCAGTTTCGTGAAAAATGACTGGGCATTGTTATATCCAAATGGAAGATAACTTCCTTCATTCAACTGCTCGCCTGAAAGGAAAAATCTAAGTGCGTTTGGAATTATAGCCCCTTCAAGACTTCCGCTTATCCTCAATTCGTTCAATTTTGAATATCTTTCAACCCCAAAATTGGAAGACCGCACTTCCAGCTTTCCTGAAAACTTGTCAGCACCATCCCGGGTAACAATGTTTACAACTCCGCTGAGTGCATTCCCGTATTCCGCGTTAAATGTTCCTGAAAGAAGGCTCATCTCCTGTATCGCATCATTATTGATTTGGGTCGCCAGACCACCAAGTAACGGATCAGTAACATACATGCCATCAATCATGTATGCAACTTCGTTTGATCTCCCGCCTCTGATATGAAGATTGTTTCCGCTTCCCACCACACCTGCCTGCAGTGCGAGCAGATCACTAAAATTGCCGACGGGTAACAATTCAATTTCGTCCCGTCCAACCACGGAGATGGAACTTGTCAGATCTTTTTGGATAAGAGGAGTGTTCGCGGTAACAACCACTTCGTCAGTTGTCATGGAGACAGGTTTCAATTTGAAGTCGATGGTTGTGGTCTGATCAACCACAATCTTTACTCCCTCGAAGGTAAGATGCTCATACCCGACATAGGTGATTTTTATCCTGTAAACTCCCGGAGGAACATTCAGGATCACAAATCTGCCGTCCGTATCGGTCGAGGCTCCGAGTTTTGTTCCCTCTATTACGATGGTGGCTGCGATCAACGGCTCACCGGTGATGGCGTCCGTAACCCTTCCTGCCAGCTTACCGGTGATTCCGGCTTGTGCGACAGGGACTATAAACAATAGAAAAAGAATAAATCTTTTCATGATTTCCTCTTATTGGTTGATGAGGCGGCCTTGTTCAATTTCATTAAGTTTAAGCAACCAGTCCTTGGCTCTTTTTTTGTTAAGCCTTGCAGCTTCTGTGGTAAGAGCGTTAATAAGGACAGAAATGGCTGCGAAAGAATTGGTGTAAAGCATATTTTCCGATCTTACGGTAAGTGAAATATCGGAATACATTGCTGCTGGTGAGGTCGATTTGTTTGTAATCGAAATAACCTTGATGCCCCGCATTTTTGCGGATTTTGCAAGATCAATTGTTTCGACGGAGTATGGAGGGAAGGAGAAAACAATCAGTACACCTTTTTGTGATATAAAAAGGCTCTCTTCCTGAAATGAAGCCCAGCCATTTCTGAAATTGCGGGCTTTAATTCCGATCTGTGTGAGCTGATAACCCAACACTTCAGCCAGAAGATAAGATATTCCCATACCTGCCGTAAAAACTTCATCAGCACCCGAAAGGAGCGAAACAGCCGATGAGAATTTCTCCCGGTCTATCAAATGAAGTGTTTCGTTGATGTTTTTTATGTCGAGGTTGGCTACCTCTGTCAGGGTGTTTTTATCACCGTCTTCCATCTCTATCAGTGGAAAGAGGTCTTTGTTGCTGTTGATTTCTGTCTGTAGAAGTTCCGATATTTCATCTCTTATCTCTGAAAAACCCGAAAAACCAAGATTTTGGGCAAATCTTACTATCGAGGCAACGGAGACATGAGAACTCCCGGATATCTCCTGTACGCTCAAAAATGGTATCCGGTCAAAGTTAATCAGAAAAAAGTCGGCGATTTTCTTCTGATTCTTCGGCAGAGAGTTATACCTCTCCTCTATCAGCTCTTTTAACTGGCGGTAACGCATAGTCTTTGTTCGGAGGAGAAAGTGACGGGATCGGGATCCCGCCACTCTTCGCTCGTCACTCTTTACTTGCTTAAAATCATTTTGTTTGTTATAACGGTTGCCCCTGCTCTCAAAGTGTAGAAATAAACTCCACTTGAAAGTTTTGAGGCATCAAAATTGACCGACTGTCTGCCGGCATTCTGATATCCGTTTACAAGTTCTGCCACCTTATTACCAAGGAGATCATATACTGAAAGATTTACATTCGATGCCTGTGGTACATCAAAAACTATCTTCGTCGATGGATTGAAAGGATTTGGATAGTTCTGATACATCTTGTAATCAGTGATTGAAGCAACAGGAGTTTCATCCAAAATGCCTGTCAACTGGTTGTATTTTGCAGTTGCGGAGTCGATGTTTGCATTCATCTCCAAGGAATCGAGTCCGACAGCAATCGCTATGTACATAATGGTTGAATCATTTGGATTTGTTGCAACAGGAGAGGTTCCAAAAACTGCTGTTCCACCGTCAATACCTGCCCAATGGAAGTTTTCGTATTGACCGTCTGTCATCCATCTGGTAAGCGAGGTATCAACATTGTATCCTTCATACCATTCGAAGTTGTGGGCTGAAGGTACCTGAAGGTTTAATATTTTCAAACCGAAATAATTGGTCTTGCTGAAACTGAAAAGCCATTTTGCGGGGTCGTAGGTCATTATTTCGTTTCCATACGCACCTTCCACCTGAGGAATCATTTCAAGACCGAATCTTCCCTGATAAGCGGCAGTTTCCTGACTTTTTACTACATATTTAACAATGGCATAGCCTTTGTTTGCCCAGCCGTAAAGGTGAATATCAGCCTTCAGAAGTGGTGATTGATTTGAATAGTCACTGTTTATCCTCGAAGTGAGTTCCACATCTCCCCAGGTTGGGTTATCTACTGTATCGGGAAGTATTTCGTCATCAGCATCTTCGAGATAATCAAAGGTGGCGGTGTCCTGCATGTTATAAAGCAATGATGCACGATCCAACTGACGGACATATGCACCGTTGTTCATCATACCGATTCTCACTCTTCCGTAGGTACGGAGGGTAAGTTCGATCTTTCCTGACTGGTAAACGGCATTCTGTGCTGCAACATCAAAAAGCATGATTGCAACTAAAAAAGCAGAAAAAAGTAATGTTTTTTTCATGGGTAACTCCATTATTATGTTATTTAGATAAAACTTTTCTGGTCTTCATGTCATATCTGTCACCATCCATCAATAGATGCATCGTGATATCAGTGGCTGAAACCATTCCGTTTTTATTGTCTTTTTTTCTTTTACCTTTTGTCGGATCGATTACAAGAACCCCGCTCTCGCCCACCACTGTAAAATATCTCCCCTTGTCAACCAGAATTGCTGTTGATTCATCAATTCCGATTCCTGGAAGATTGTGTTCTATCGTTGTGGTAATAAGCCTGTTCTGTCTCTTTCTTACGAGGAAATGCTGGTCGATAATTACATCTGTCAAAAAGCCGAAGCCCTCTGTCGTTTCAACATTTTTAGCGTGAACCGTGAAAAAACTCAGTGTTGAGTCTTTCACTAACAATTCCTCACCCGTTATCATTACTTTACTCATTACGGCTGCCCCTGCGGAGGTGCCACCGATTATTCCACCATTGTTATAAATAGCTTTTATCTTGTCAAAAAATTTGCTCTTACCCACTTCTTTGAAAAGTTTTGCCTGATCACCACCTGAGAAAAAGACTCCGGTTACTCCGTCAAGTTCTGCAAGATTCTGAGGAGAATCAACTTCAGCTCTCCCAAAATAAAGAGCCTTCACATTTTTACATCCAAGCTTCACAAATTCGGTACTGTGATCCCAGGCTTCATCCTTGGGAACAGAACTTGCATTCGGTACTATCACGATTTTTGCATCATATCCACCGGCAAGTTCAATAAATTTCTTCATCATATATTCAGGACGCGATCCCCCGCCAATTATGAGGAGTTTTCCTTTCGGTTGCGGAAAAAGAACGAAACTGAATAACACACTTAAAATAAATAATTTTTTCATTTTTTTCTCACCAGATTTAATCCAATTTTTGCGGCTGCAATAAAATCGTCCATCAATACAAATTCATCATTTGCATGAGGATTTTGAGCTCCAATTCCGATATTAACCGAAGGAATACCAAGTCCGTTGAATGAATTGGCATCACTTCCCCCAAATGAGATTACCGGTTTTGCTTCCATCCCCGATTCTTCAATCGCCTTGTAGATCATTTTGTAAGCAAGGTGATCGGGTGAAAGTTCGTAGGGAGTAAAATCTTCATAAGTGTCAATCTTGATGGTTGCTCCGGCATTAAAAACTTCCGTACCAAAAGTATCCAACACCCTCTCAAGTTCTTCTTCAAGGCGGTCGGGCTTAAAGGAACGGACTTCACCGGTCAGAACAACCTTCTCCGGTACAACATTTACCGCAGTACCACCGGAGATTATACCGATGTTCATTGTGGTGTCCTCATCCAGCCGTCCCTGTTTCAGTTTTGAAATGGCGGCGGCTGCAATGGCTATGGCATTAATACCGGCTTCGGGGGCTATTCCTGAATGAGAAGCCTTTCCAAAGATTTCAATAGTAAAAGTTTTGGAACCCGGAGCTCTGAAAACAAACTTTCCGGGGAGATGTGATGAATCGAATACGAGACCTGCCTCCACCCACTTCGGAACCTGCAGATTTTTCGAACCACCGAGAGTGGTCTCTTCACATGTCGTGAAAACCACGGTAAAATCATCAATTTCAGAGTTGTTTTCAGCTATTTCCAATAAATAAAGAAGAATAGCCATCCCCTGACGGTTATCAGCACCCAGTATCGTTTTTCCATCGGAAGAAATCTTTCCTGTTTTCTCATCAATAACAACTTTTATTCCTGCCGTTGTTCGTGCTGTGTCCATGTGAGAGGTCAGCATCATCTTCCCCCCCTTGCCCCGCTTTATTATAATATTGCCGGTGTTGCTGCCCGTAGCGCTTCTGGAATTGTCTTCGGAAATCACAACCTGCTTGCCGGTGAGAAATTCTCTTACAAAATCGGCAACTGCCTTCTCGTTTTGAGATAATGCATCAATTTTTACGAGTGTCGTAAATATCTCGATCAGTCTGTTTTTGTCTATTGTAATCATTGTTTCATTTTTAGGAAAGATTGTAATGTTTATTTCAAGTTACGAAATAAATATTTCACAGTCAAGAGGTTTGGAATAATTTTTTCCATTAAACTGAAATTTTTTGAAAAATACTTGATCATTATTAATTCGAATTATTTTATTAAATTAAAGATAGAAAAAAATAATACTTGATTCTCTAATTAAGGCACAGAACCATCAAATTGGCAGGTTTAAACATGAAACTGATGTTTACCGGAATATTGCTTTGCCTCTTTACAAGCATGGCATATCCACAAAGCACTTTATTCAACACTCCTTTTCCTGATGATAACTTCAAACATCTTCATGGAGAAGTTGTTGACTTTGGTAATAACGAAATGTACGCCCTCTGGTCGAAATTCGAAACAACCGGCAGAATCCGGTTTTTTATGCGGAAAAGTACAGACGGAGGTAATCAGTGGCAGAATGAAGAAACCGTTTTTGATACTGTCATAAACGGGAGTATTGAAGATGCGTGGCGTGGAGCACATCTCATTAAAGGAAACAACAACAGATTGCTTCTTTTCATCAAGACGGGATCAAGCAGGCATACAATCTACAAGTATTCCGATGACGGTGGAGTTACCTGGACTCCAAACATTCGGATGACGATAGCGAATGGTACTTTCACAAGTCAGGCATACAGAATATTCTCAGTTGTCCACCTGGGTGAAGGGAGACTCATCCTGACAAGCTCCAACTCTACAAGTCTCACGGGTACCGTCAGAAGTACGGATAATGGTACCAGCTGGCAAAACTATGTATCCTTGGGATTTTCGCTGTTCATGAATCCGTCTCTTTTGAGTATCGGAAATGGCAGTTTCTATATGGCGGCTCAGCAAACTGCAGCCACATCAAGTAAAAGAATCTTTTTTGTAAAGTACATTTCCACAAATACCTGGCAGGATACTGTCATAGTACACGAAGATACCTCGGCATCTCTTGCTCTCCCCCGTTTGTTCAGAGACTCAAACAACGATATTTACATCTTCTTTTCAAAGACAGTAAAAGTTTTTGGGAAATACTCCCGCACCAATATCTTTTACTCCAAAAGCAGCGACGAGGGTGCAACATGGGGAAACCCGGTTCAGGTTACAAAATATCCCGGTGTTGATGCGAACCTGAACCTCAATTCACAATCCGTCAAACCCTTCATCACATTTTCTAGTGACAGGAACAACCCTCAAGGTGCTCAAAAATTGTTCTGGACAAATGCACTTGGACTCCAGGATAATTCAACTCCACCCGTTATTTACGACTATGAGGCAAATTCCGCTTCCGTAACTGCCGGAGATACGATTAAAATTAAAGTTTTTGCCGGTTCGGAATCCCCCGTCACAGAGGCAAAATTAACTGGTTACCTTAATGATATCCCCTACGACCTTCAGCTTTTCGATGACGGGAACCACAATGACTCGTTGCCGGGAGACAAGATATTTGGAAATTTCATAAAAGTTGCTCAAGAGGGTGATCTGCTAAGATATTCTGTCTCTGTACAAAATGCTTTTGGTACTTCAACCACTGCACAAAATATAATAGCGTGTCCTTACAGTGACCTCCCAAGCAGTGCAGAATTGAAAACAGGACGCCTGATTGTTCCGTTCGACTACAATGGTAATATTGCAGATGTTTCAACTCCATCGGGAGGCGGACTCAAATATGATTCAGTGTTAACTGTTTTCTCTCACGGGTTCCTTCTCTCGGGCTTTACCGGATCAAATGTTTGGGCTGCAGGTGAATTTAGTGCTTCAAGGATTCTGGATTTTAGAGCCGGTCTGGTTGGTTATCCTGCAAACGATCCCAGAAATGGAATATACAGGGTAGCACTTACCGATACCGCATTTGGTACTTCATGGCAAAGATGGAAAGGGGCTGTTTCACTCGGTGCAAAATACTGGGACGGAAACAACAATAATATATATGATCCTGTCGATTTGAATCAAAACGGAAGATGGGATCCGGATGAAGATATGCCGGAGATACTGGGAGAGGTTTCTTATTTCACCGTTTTTAATGACGGTGTACCCTCAGCTACAAGAAGATTTTTGGAGGAACCCAAGGGAATCGAAGTCAGACAAACCCTGTATGCGTTCCCGAATTCGGATGCCCCTGCAATGAGAGATGCGGTATTTATCAGATATGAAATAGTTAAAAAAGGGAACCTGTCACCTGAGATAGTTGACTTTATTCTCGGAATTCAAAGTGATCCCGACCTCGGTGAGGCGAATGACGACCTGGCAGCTACCGATACTTTAAGAAATTCCGTGGTGTGTTACAACGAATTTGCAGATCCCTTATTTGGAGATAATCCACCTGCTATCTACAATTCGATGCTTTTTGGAAATCCGGTCTACATCCCAGGAGTCAGTTTTACAGATATCAACAACAATGGCACTTATGAGAACGGTATCGATATCCCGCTTGATACCGCTATGCTTCCATTGGGAAAACCATTTGAAAATCTCCTTTTCCCCGGTGCAATAAACAGTGGAATGAATGTGTCTCAACACTATATGCAGTCGCACCCGACGCATGGTGATCCAAATACTCCTGCGGAAGTAAGAAACTACCATACGGGCAAAGACAAAGTCGGGCAATATTTCGACCCTTGCACCTGGACATTCGGTGATGTAAGAGGAGGTGTTGACTGCACTAAAATCAATCCGCTTTTTGTCTACTCGGGTGATCCTGTCTTGAACAGAGGATGGATAAACAATACGGGGGTTGATCAGAGAACTACTGTTGCTAGCTACCCTGTTCTCTTAAACGATCAAACGACACTTACCTGGCACACCGCTATAATTGTCGGAAGAGGAAATTCTCCTCTCAACTCAATCAATGTCACAAAAGCAAATGTAGATACCATCTTTTCCAGAATGGGAGCAAAATACAATCCTAATCCTGTCTCTGTAAAAGAACCTGGCACAGAAATCCCGAACGAGTATGAGTTATCCCAAAACTATCCGAATCCCTTCAACCCGAATACAAAAATCAACTTCAGTATACCTGAAAATGCACGGGTATCATTAAAAATATATGATAACACCGGTGCTCTGGTAAAAACTCTTTTAAATGAAGAGTTGAGCCCCGGTAAACATTCGGTATCATTTGACGCAGGCAAACTTGCAAGCGGTGTATATTTTTACAGGCTTGAATCAGAAAAATTCACTCAAACCCGTAAAATGCTTCTCCTGAAGTAGGAAAGAGCTTCAGAACCTCAGAACTCCGGAACCGCAGAAAATGCAGTTCCGGGTTCTGATTTGAATTCAGCCTTCAAACTTCATACTTCATTTATTCAGCCCTCTAACTTTCGGCCTTCAAAAACTCATAATTCATAAATCACAACTAATAACTAAAAAAGTCCTTCAATCGAAAGGTATCTTTCACCTGTATCATAGTTGAATGTCAGGATTTTCGAGCCGGCAGGAATTTCGGGAAGTTTTTTCGCAACCGCTGCCAGTGAAGCACCGGAGGAGACACCAATAAAGAGCCCCTCCTCTGAGGCGGAGCGTTGGGCAAATGTGTACGCTTCATCTTTACCGACCTGAATAACTCCATCAAGAATCGGGAAATTAAGGATAGCAGGTACAAATCCGGCACCAATTCCCTGAAGCGGGTGAGGTGATGGTTTCCCGCCTGAAAGAACGGGTGAAAGTTCGGGTTCAACTGCATATACCCTGAGATTCGGGTATTTCTCTTTCAGTATTTCAGCTACGCCTGTTATGTGACCTCCCGTTCCCACTCCTGTGATTATGTAATCCAATCCTTCCGGAAAATCATTCAGTATCTCGAGGGCAGTGGTTTTTCTGTGAATTTCGCTGTTTGCTTCATTTTCAAATTGCTGTGGCATCCATGCATTTGGATTGGCAGCTACGAGTTCTTTCGCTTTCTCGATTGCACCCGTCATCCCCTTCTCTCTGGGAGTTAGTTCAAATTTTGCACCATAAGCCGACATGATTTTTCTTCTCTCAATCGACATCGATTCTGGCATGACCAGCACAAGTTCGTAACCTTTTACTGTAGCTACCATTGCGAGTCCGATTCCCGTGTTTCCCGAAGTGGGCTCAATTATTACACTTCCCTTTTTCAGGAATCTCCTTTTTTCTGCATTCTCTATCATTGCAAGAGCAATTCTGTCTTTGATGCTGCCGCCTGGATTCGCTTTTTCAAGTTTTATCCAGACTTCATGATCACTTCCGAATAATTTATTCAGTTTTACATGAGGTGTGTTGCCAATTGTCTCAAGAATATTATTATATCTCATTTTATTCTCCATTATTTACAGTTAAATTACAAAATCAAGAACGGGATCGTGCTTCCCGTTATATTTAAGTCTTACTTCACTTTTGTGAAGAACGACAGAATCAGGCGGGACGCTCTCAGTAACCCATGCGTTACCACCCACAACACTGTTTCTGCCAATAACAGTTTCTCCGCCAAGAATTACCGCCTGCGCATAGATAATTACATCGTCCTCTATGGTCGGATGCCTCTTTTGGCTTGCGAGTGATTTATCAACACTGACAGCACCAAGTGTAACACCTTGATAAATTTTGACACGGGAGCCAATTACAGTAGTCTCACCGATTACAATTCCGGTACCGTGATCGATGCAGAATGACTCTCCTATCTCGGCACCCGGATGAATGTCTATTCCCGACCTCTCGTGTGCATACTCGGAAAGTATTCTCGGAATTACAGGCACGCCCAAAAGGTAAAGTTCGTGGGACAGCCTGTAGATAGTAATGGCAAAAAAGCCGGGATACGCCAGAATGACCTCATCCTGATTTTTTGCAGCAGGATCACCGTTAAATATGGCTTCTGCATCCTTGTCCAGTTTTCTTATGATTTGGGGCAGCTCCGATGCAAACTGATCGACGGTCTGATCGACCTCCCTTTTATCTTCAATCACTGACCCGACAAGCTTCTTTAAATCATACATCAAAAGTATGGCAGCCGATTCTATCTCCTCAATTTTCTCGAATGATTTTTCGGAGTATTGGGGGAAAGCCAGCTTTAAAAATTTGTCAATGAATTTTCTGCTCTCATCCTTAAGCGGCAGCATGCATTGATGATCTTCATATTTTTTTATCACTTGAGAGGCAAACTCTCGAATCGCTTTGTTCATTTGTTGCTCGATATATGCCTTGAAGGCAATTTATTGTAGAATTTTTTATTTTAAATGGGAGATGGTGCCGTTGTGGCTTAGCAGCCGCAACAACAACAGAGACAGCAACAACAGTTGCAGGCGGAACGGGTGAAGACACCGGTAAGTGCTTCAGGATGAATGGGGTAAAATTCTTTTATCATTATAAAATATAAACACAGGAATCGAAATACGGGTTCCCAAAATCTCCTTTTTTCTTTTTTCTTTTTGAGGTCCTGTCAAATTTATCTAAATATTGATTCCATCAAAAAAAATCGTATGTTTGAAATCGTTATTTTCTCAGTTAGAATGATACTAAAATGAGTTATCACACAATCGCATTTAAGAACAAACTTTCAGCGCTCCACCGGAAAGAGCTTGAAAGGATTTTTTTCTTCAATCTGAACCAGTCATTTCATCTCGATAAAATCCAACAAACCATCGAATCTGACGGATTAATAAGCATTATCGAAGAAAAGGATTATCTTAAACTTCAATTTGAGAATAATGAAACTGAATCGCTTTTTGCCCTCGACAGTGAAAAAAGCGATGCCGCTCTTCTCGGTGTCATCTGTTACAAGTTTTTTAACGACAAATGCCATATTCTCCACATTGCTGTCGACCCTGATTGTGCAACAAAAGGTCATTTTGAATCTGAACTGCTCACCTTCAGACTCGTTGAAAAAGTCAGAAAAATCGCTTCAGACAAAAGGGTGGAGAGCATAATTCTTCCGTACACAGGCAAGGAAATTAAAATAAAGCAAAAAATTATCGACATTCTGGAATAATATATGAACATTGAAGAGTTTATTAAAAATTTTGAATCTGCTGTAGAGAGTGCCGAACCAGGGTCGTTGGCTTCGGATTCTGAATTCAGGGTGGTAATTCCCGGGTGGGACTCACTCGCAGCACTCTCGGTACTCGCAATGATCGATGCCGAATACGATGTTACTATCAAGGCTAACGATTTTATCGCCTGCGATAAAATCAGTGATGTTTACAATCTGATCTCCCGGCTAAAACAATAGTGTAATAAATGGCTTTCTGCACTATTAATGATGTGAAAATTTCCGCGATGGCTGTGGCACTTCCGCAGTCGAGGGAAAGCAACTTTGACCTTCCTTTCGGGGCGGAAGTAAACGCAAAACTTGTATCAACCACCGGAATTGAGACAAAATATATCGCCCCTCCTGAAATCTGTGCATCCGACCTTTGCTTCGCAGCAGCAGAAAAACTTTTAGCTGACAACAATATTCAAAGAGAGAGCATCGACCTCCTGATCTTTCAGACTCAAACACCCGACTACATCATTCCCTTCACCTCCGCAATTTTACAAAACAAACTTGGACTGAGCACTTCAACAATCTGTTTCGATATGAATATGGGCTGTTCAGGTTTTGTGTATGCACTTTTTGTCGCTTCCTCCATTCTCCAAAACGGGAAAGCAAAAAGGGCGCTTGTCCTGTCGGGTGATGTCCTTTCACACCGGATATCAAAAAGCGACCGTACGACACGGACAATTTTTGGTGATGCCGGTTCAGCGACACTTCTTGAATTCTGTGAGAACAGGGAAAGTCTTTGGGCATTGAACACTGACGGGAGCGGATACGACTCTATTATCATTCGGGGTGGCGGAGCAAGAAATCCCGTAACTCCCGACTCCTTCATCGAAAAACCACATCCTAAAGGTTCTGCTGTTAAGGAAACGGAGCTTTTTCTTAGTGGAATGGACATCTTTAATTTTTCAATTTCACTCGTTCCCAGGGTAATCAACGATTTCATCTGGAACTTTAAGATTAACAAAGATGAAGTAGACTTCTTTCTCTTTCATCAGGCAAACCTGATGATAAACCGAATCATTGCCAAAAAACTCGGCATAAACGAAGAGAAAATGCCTCTTTCCCTGAAAGATTACGGCAACACTTCATCTGTTTCAATACCCCTTACCGCCATTACACAGGTCAGGAAGGAAATAGAACAGGGAAAATCGAAGGTATTTATGAGTGGTTTCGGAACAGGCTTGTCGTGTGCTTCATGCCTTACGGACATTTCAGGGATAAAATTGTCAGAACCGGTATTTATTTAACGCTTCACAGCAGGATTCAGTCCCCCTTGTTTAGTACTCTTTGGTATGCTTCAATCATTATTTCAGCATTCTTTCGGATATCGTAGTTGTCCTCCACTCGTTTTCGGGCTGCCCGTCCCGCATTTTCTCTCAACTTATGATCAACAACAAGCTTAACCAGAATGTCAGCAAGGGCTTTATGGTCCATTACCGGTGTGAGGAATCCCGAGATACCATCCTCTACCAGATGCTGGAGTCCGCCGGTTTTGGAAACAATACAAGGTACACCGCATGCCATTGCTTCTACTGTTGAGACACCGAAAGTCTCCTCAATCACCGTCGGGTAAACCTCGATATCCAGATTCTGATGCACAGCAGAAAGTGCATCCTGCATTACATAACCGTTAAATCGTGTCTGCTCCCCTATCCCAAGATCGTTAGCAAGAGCTGTTAACCTCTCCTTGTCACTCCCCTCACCCGTTAATTCGAGTTCAAGTGAATATTCGGGTAACTGTGATTTAACCGATGCAAACGCACGGAATAAATATTCCTGTCCGTAGGTGGAGGAAAGGGTTTTTACTGTTCCGATTCTGACGGTATTCCCCATATTTTGATTGAGGGAGGGAGAAAATTTCGAAATATCCACACCGAACGGAGTAATCACTATCCCCTTATTTGTGTATTTTCGGGTGATATCAGCCATGAACTCACTTGTTGAAAAAACCAGATTCGCTCGGGAAAGAGAATACTCGATTATTTTTCTGTGGAGAGGTGACTTTTTCGGAAAACTCACTACATCACTCCCCCAGACGGAAACAAAAAATGGCTTCCTGCCTGCGAGTGCACCAAGCAGTCCGTAACTTGAAGCATAATGTGCGTGCACGATGTCCGGTTTGATTTTTCGAATCAAATCTCTCAGCCGTTTCAACTCGAAGAAATAGCCTGCTTTTTTAATGGATGTTTCACCAGCCGAAGCTGTGTCTCCGGCAATATTCCCCGGGTGAAGTGTTACATTCCTGAACTCCTCCCCTGCCTGAGTAAGCCCGAAAACATGAACTTCAAACCCGTTGTCTGAAAGAATTTCAGCCCATTTTTTTGTGTGTGCAGAACGGAGGTCTGCGAGCATCAGAAGTTTATTGTTTTTCAATATTGCTGCCGACAAGCCTGACATCCAATTGCTGAAAAGGTATCTCTATACCATGCTCCTTCAATTTCTGCCAGATTGCAAAATTTATCTCTGAACGGAGAATCCCGGCACGAGACATGTAATCTTCGGTCCACACCATCAAATCAAAATTGATGGAACTTGCACCGAATTCCTTAAAGAGTACCTTTGGTGCAGGATCCTTCAAGACGCCGGGATGGGCTTCTGCAACTTCCATCAACAGCCTTTCCACCTCTTCGGGATTGCTGCCATAGGAAACTCCTACGGGATTGTGAATCCTTACTTTTTTGTCGGAATATGTCCAGTTGGTTACATTGGAACTGATAAATTTCGAGTTGGGCACAATTATACTGACATTATCGTTACTTTGAATCACTGTAGCACGGGGAGCAATCTTCATTACACTTCCCTCGATGCCATCGACTACAATTCTGTCTCCCACTTTGATGGGACGCTCGAACATGATGATGATACCGGCAACAAACTCGGTTATCGCATTCTGTAAACCAAGACCAACACCTATGCCAAGTGCTCCAGCAACCACAACAAAACTGCTCAGGTCAATTCCCGAACTTTGAACAATTACCAGAAAACCAATTGTTACTATAAGATACCTGAGCATTTGCGCTATTGCAATGCTAACACCATACTCAATCTCGAATCGGGGAAATATCCTCTTTACGAGCCAGTTCTTGAATCTTCCCGAAACCCATACAACCAGTATCATTAAGACCAAAATATAGAGAACTGTCTCTACATGAAAATTGATGTTTTTTATTGTAAACAACTTGTAGTTTAAGATATCAAATATTATCCGCTGTGCTTCTGTCATTCCTTCTCCGGTAATAAAATCCTCAGAATTAAAACATAAATTTAACCATTTTTCGAGTTATTTCTTTAAAGTGTAAAATTTGTGACTGACACACTTGCTTTTTATTCAAATATTTTTAATAATTCCGTGTAGTCTTAATTTTTTTAATATCACAGAGGTTGTGATTCATTTCCGTTGAAAAGCGGTGTTCATAAACCTGACAAACAATTTTCAAGTGAGGTATTCTGTGAAGATTAATCTTAACCGGTTCAGAGTTACCGGTCCAGGCAAATTCAAACTTTCCAATCACCCCGCCAATTATACAGCAAAATTGAAATCAAAAGAGGATGCTAAAACCGACCTCGAAACTAATGTCAAACTTATGGCGGAGATGCAGGATATGATGTATGCCCACGACAAGTGGGGTCTTCTTATTCTTTTCCAGGCAATGGACGCTGCGGGTAAAGACGGCGCTATCAAACATGTAATGAGCGGAGTAAATCCTCAGGGCACTCAGGTATTCAGCTTTAAACAGCCCTCCGCTGAAGAACTCGACCACGATTATCTTTGGAGATATACCAAATCACTCCCTGAGAGAGGAAGAATCGGCATATTCAACCGCTCCTACTATGAGGAAGTGTTGGTGGTGAAGGTGCATAACCTCCTGGCTGCCGAGAAACTCCCCGATCCGGTTATGAATGCCAATATCTGGAAGGAACGATACCGCCAAATCAGAAATTTCGAACAATATCTAAACGACAATGGAATAAAAGTTCTGAAATTCTTTCTTAATGTATCAAAAGTGGAACAAAAAAACAGATTCCTCGGAAGAATTGAAAATCCCGCCAAAAACTGGAAATTCTCCTCCTCCGATCTTAAGGAACGAGGATACTGGGATCAATACCAAAAAGCATACGAGGAAGCCATCGCAAACACTTCCACCAAATATGCGCCCTGGCATATTATTCCGGCTGATAAAAAATGGTTTGCAAGACTTGTAATATCGGAAATTATCGTCGAAAAACTGAAAGAACTGAAAGTCCATTACCCCATCATCTCAGACGAACACAGAGCAAACCTCCAAACCTACAAGGAAGCATTGATGGCGGAAGAGTAGGTTTTAGTTATGAGAAGGTATGTTTAAAAAGTTAATTTAAAATAATAAGGGGCATCCTCGCTGCATATTACTAAAATTCAGTAATTTGTGTATCATTAAACAACCAACACAAACAGTCAAAAGGATGCCCAAAAT
>JAIUOE010000014.1 GCA_020161395.1 Bacteroidota bacterium | reverse complement strand
GAATTTAACGTAAGGCGAGGGATCAATAAAACGGGGATCATAAGTAGGAGCCAACTTGAGGAAAAGACTCTTTTTGATAAATCTGAGAATACAATAAAAAAGGCTGCCCCTTTTGAGACAGCCTCTTATGTTTTAAATAAAGTTGAGGCTAAATCTCGAAAACCTGTCCCTCTCGTGCGAGGAAAATCTCCAGGTCGTGCCCGGGGTAGTTGTCGTTTTTGTACTGGACGGATTTGCTGAACAAGCTGTAAATCTCAAAGTCGTCGTTGTCGGGTTCGTGATGGAACAGGATGAGAGTCCTGGCTTCAGCCTGCATCGCCAAATCCACTCCCACAAAAGCTGAAGAATGTCCCCAGTCCACCCGTTGCATCTCCTGATCGAATGAATATTGTGCGTCGAAGACTATGATGTCAGCCTTCCCGAAAAAGTCGATAAATTTTTGGAATTTTTGGGTAGTGAAATTATTGTATTCAGAATCAGAAGCAAAAACAAATACTTTACCCTGATACTCGACTCTGTAACCATATGATTTACCCGGGTGGTGAAGCTCAAGATTTTTGATTTTAATACCGTTAATCTCGAGTGAAGTTTCGGGAGGGAACTCTTTGTATTCCTTTTTTGAAGCCATAAAGTTGAGCGAAACGGGGAAAAACTTGAATTCCTGTTGTTCAGTTAATCTTTGCTCAAAATTGCCGTGGGGGCTGTAGAAATTCATTTTATACTTTGGCATGTATGCCGGTTTGAAGAAAGGCCAGCCCTGAATGTGATCCCAGTGAGTGTGACTGATAAAGATGTGCATCTCGTTGAGCGGATCTGCAGATTTAAGCAGGAAATTCCCGAGTTCACGAATTCCTGAACCCATATCGAAAATGAGACGGGTGTCGTTTGCAACGACTTCAATGCAGGTCGTATTTCCGCCGAGTAGGTACTTTAATGAATCATCAAGACTCTCGATAAATACATCTGCATCGGAGTCTGATTCAAAACTTCGACCTGCGGAAAGTTTTAGGACTTGCCGAAGCTTATCCCGGTATTGAGCTGTAGTTGGCGGTGTCGGTACAGAACCCCGAACACCCCATAACCTGATTAACATTCGAACCTGACGAATTTATGAATGTCAAAGTTAATTAAAAATTATTAAAGAAAGTTTGATTTAAATTACAAAAGTTTTTTCATACTTCAATGTCAAGATATTTAATTTTTCTGTAGAGGGTCGAAAGACCGAGATTTAGCGCTTTTGCAACCAGTTCCTTGTCATAGTCATGTTCCTCGAGAATTCTTACAAGGAAATCCCTTTCAACTTTTCGCATGAAATCATCGAGTGAGATGGAAGAAGAAGCAGGGGAGAATTCCCTTTGAATTTTGATGATTTCCGGCAGATCGTTCACTGTAATATAATCTGATTCGGCAAAAATAACAGCGCGCTCTATCACATTTTCAAGCTCTCTTACTTCACCTTTCCAATCGTGATTAATCAATGCTCTGACGGCAGAATAATCAAAGCCTTTTATGCTTTTGTTCATCTGACGCCGGTAAATGTTAAGGAAATGATCCGCCAGAACTGGAATATCATCTTTTCGTTCGGTAAGAGAAGGGAGCCTGATTTCGATGACATTCAGCCTGTAAAACAGGTCTTCTCTAAATCTGCCTTTTTCTATCTCTTCGGTGAGGTTTCTGTTTGTTGAGGCTACAAATCTTACATTAATTTTAACCGGGGAAGTATTGCCCACAGGAATAAATTCTCTTTCCTGCAATACTCTTAAAAGTTTTACCTGTAGATTAAGCGGCATCTCACTTACTTCGTCGAGGAAGAGAGTGCCCTCGTCGGCGGCTTTAATAAAACCTTCCTTGTCGTAGGTGGCACCTGTGAATGAACCTTTTTTGTGCCCAAAAAGCTCGCTTTCAATCAGCGTCTCTGATATGGCACCACAATTAACTGCAATAAACGGTTTGTTTTTCCTTTTGCTGTTGAAGTGGATGGCTTTGGCTACCAGTTCCTTCCCTGTACCGCTGTTTCCGGTAATAAGAACCGTTGAATCGGTCTCTGAAACAGCTCTGATCATTTTGAAGATGCTTTGCATCCTCTTGCTTTTACCGATTATATTTGAAAAATCATACTGGCGGTGCAGTTCATGTTTCAGGATCTGATTTTCACTAATCAGTTCTTTAAGCTGAAAGACCCGTGCGACCTTTACGGTTAATTCATCAAAATCGAGGGGCTTCAGGAGATAGTCGCCGGCGCCTGCACGAAGTGCCCTGATGGCAGTTTCGAGAGATCCGTAAGCTGTGATCATAATAACTGAAGTGTGAAGATTCAGACGAACAATCTTTTCGAGCAGCTCAATCCCTTTCATCTCCGGCATTTCGATATCCGAAATAACAAGGTCATATTCTGTTTGCTGCACCATATCGTAAGCTATTGCTCCGTTTTCAGCGGAATCTACCTGATAACCTTCTTTCTGAAGGATAAAAGAGATTGATTCCCTTATAATGTCTTCATCATCGACAACAAGTATCTTCTTTGACATTTACACTCCGTAAGCTTAATAAATCGGGTTTAAGGGGAGCGATATCTTGAAAGATGTCCCCCTCCCGGGTTTACTTGAAATTTTAATATCCCCTTGAAAACTTTTGACAATCCCGTAACTCACCCACAATCCCAAACCCGTACCTTTTCCGACTGCTTTTGTAGTATAAAAGGGTTCGAAAATTTTTGCATGCTTGTCTGCAGGGATACCGACGCCGTTATCCGCAAGCTCGACTATGAGGTAGCTACCTTCAACATAAGTCTCTGCTGAAATCTCACCACGGTGATCAGGAAATTTTTCTTTCATCTCGAGGATTGCATCCACGGAATTAATAAGAATATTAACAAAAACCTGTTGAATCTGATCAGACACCAGCGGGATAATATGACCCTCCTGCTGATTGAACTTAAAGTTAATATCTTTGGCTTTTTTGCCAACCATGACAATTTCAATCGCTTCCTTTAAATTTTGCCCGATATCCGTAGATCTGAGTTCGTAATTGCTTGGCCGCGAGAAATCGACAAGGTCTCTGATAATTTTTGAGATCCTGTTAATCTGTTTTTTAATAAGCTCAAGTTTTTCTTTTATAAATTCATCTTCGGTGGATCGTTGTATTATTTGCGCTAAAGCGGAGATGGATGCGAGTGGATTTCCAACTTCATGTGCCACTCCCGCTGCAAGAGTTCCGATACTTTCCATCTTCTGAGTATGAATAAGCTGCTTCTCCAGGTTCCGTTTGTCAGCCAGATCACGATGAATCCCAAAATAGCCAATCAGGTTTCCTTCTTCATCATGCATTGGGGTGATTTGCAACTGCGAATAAAATGTTTCGCCATTTTTCCTTTTGTTCTCCACTTCACCAATCCATGTTGAACCGGATGAAATGGTTTTCCACATATTCTCCCAGTGCATCTGGGAATGCTTGCCACTGCCAAAGATTCTGGGGTTGAATCCGATAAGTTCTCTCTGATCGAAGCCGCTTTCTGCGGAAAATGCCGGATTTACATAGATCATTCTTCCGGTCAGGTCTGTGATTTGAAGCGGATTCATGGTATGATCTGCGATGTATTTGAACCTGATCAGATCAGTTTTGTTCTTCCTGAAAAGAGTAGTATCCTTTATTTGCAGAAAAACCTTGTTCCCCTCGACACAATTGAACAATGCTGAGCAGTCATAGTAAGACCTGCTTTCGACATCCTTAATTCGGCAGTCGAAAGTAATCCTTGACTTTGAGGTGACGCACTTGATAAGAGAGTGTTCAAATTTGAGAATTGATTCAGGACTAAGTATTGAGTCAATTTCTTTCAGTGAATCACGGGAATATCCAAGCCTGTCGTAAATCTGTCTGCTTGCGGAAATAATCTTTCCTTCCATGTCAAGGAGAAAATAATAATCGTCGAGCAGGTCGAATAGTTTCAGATCCAAATGGTTCTTCGCATTGTTTTATAAAATATTAAAGGAAATCTTACAAAAATAGTAAAAAGAAGGGGCTAAACCGAATAATAATATCGGTATCAACTGCAATGATATGGTTATATTTAAAGATTGAATTTTTTAAAAATTATTATTCCGGAGAACGAGAATTGATGAAGACCAAGAGCGATGTTTTGGAAAAAATAATTTCCTTGGCGAAGCGAAAAGGATTTGTTTACCAGTCCAGTGAAATATATGGCGGTTTGAACGGATGTTATGATTACGGCCCATTGGGAAGTGAGATGCTGCGTAATCTGAAAGACGAGTGGTGGAAGTTCATGACATACAGAGAAGATGTTGAAGGACTTGATGCTTCCATTCTTATGTCTCCCGAAGTGTGGGTTGCATCAGGACATGTTGAAAATTTCACAGACCCGATGATCGATTGTAAATCATGTAAAGCCCGTTTCAGAGTGGATTATCTTATTGATCAGATTGCAGCAAAAAAGAAGTCGAAACTTCTCGAAGCTTTACTTGCAGTCGCCAAAGAGGGTGACCTGAAGTCAAAAATCGAAGATTCGTTAAAGTCAGTTGAAACAAAATCAGAAGAAGTAAACGATTTTATAGTAGATCTTTTCGAAACTGAACTTGCTCCGAAATTGATTGAGGAATTAAATTGTCCGAATTGCGGTAACAAGGGTTCGTTCACTTCTGCCCGTAAGTTTAACCTTATGTTTAAGACTTTTTTAGGGTCCGTGGAAGAGACAGGCTCAGCAATCTATCTTCGACCGGAAACGGCACAGGGAATCTTTGTGAATTTTCTGAATGTACAGAATGCTTCCCGTCAGAAAGTGCCCTTCGGTATTGCTCAAATCGGGAAAGCCTTCAGAAATGAGATCAATACGAGATATTTCCTCTTCAGAACCCGTGAGTTTGAGCAGATGGAAATGCAGTATTTTGTAAAGCCGGACGAAGACAAAAAATATTACGATTACTGGAAAGAACTAAGACTCAACTGGTTTAAGAGTCTTGGAATGAAACCTGAGAATTTGAGATATCATGACCATCCTGCCAACAAACTTGCTCACTACGCAAAAGAAGCTACCGACATTGAGTATCAGTTTCCGTTCGGCTGGGGAGAGATTGAAGGAATTCATAACCGTACAGATTTTGATCTGGGCAGGCATGAACAATATTCCAAAAAGGGTCTCAGATTTTATGATGAGGATTCAAAGGAAAGATACCTGCCGTATATCATCGAGACTTCAGCCGGTGCAAGCAGGTCGTTCATGGCGTTTTTGATTGATGCCTACGAAGAACAGGACCTTGGAGGTGACATCAGAACGGTATTGCACCTGCATCCAAGACTTGCTCCCGTCAAGGCAGCAATACTTCCTTTGGTTAACAAAGATGGAATGCCCGAATTTGCCAAAAAAATTGAGGCTGATCTCAGATCACGGTACAAAATATTCTATGACGACAAAGCAGCTATCGGAAGAAGATACAGAAGGATGGACGAAATTGGAACTCCTTATGCGATCACTGTCGATACCCAGACTCTTGAAGATAACAGTGTAACGGTTCGTGAAAGAGACAGCATGGAACAAATTCGCGTTGATGCCTCCAGACTTTCCGGTTATCTTGCCGAGAAACTTGCTTAGATATTCCGATTGAAAATGCAGATAAAGGCTGTTTCTTTTGGAGCAGCCTTTTTCTTTAAAGTATGCTCTGTCGCTTTTAAAGCATGGCATGTTTACAGGGCTAAAAATTTATGAAACTTCTTTCGAAATCTGTTAGTATAATTCGTTAACTAATTAAAAATAAGTTGACCAATGAAAAAATATCTCATTCTACCCCTGTTTTTTATACTGATCTCCCAACAAATTCATCCGCAAACCAACAGCAGTATTGTAGATGAAGGGATAAAAGATGTGTATTCCTTCAATTTCACCGCTGCAGAGACCAAATTCAGGTCTCTTCTGCGTGAGAATCCAAAATCACCGGCGGGACTATTCTACCTGTCGATGATAGACTGGTGGAAGATTCTGGTCGATCTCGAAGATGAATCGAAAGATGATCTTTTTTACAAGAAACTTGACGACATCATCTTCGTCTGCGAGGAAATTTTAGACAAAGACCCCGATAATATCGAAGCCCTCTTCTTCAAAGCCGGTGCCATTGGCTACAGAGGGAGACTCAGAGCACTGCGTGAAAGCTGGCTGAAAGCCGCAGATGACGGCAGGGAAGCACTTCCGATAGTTAATAAGGTTTTGAAACTGCAACCAAAAAATGCGGATGTGCTCCTCGGAACAGGCATTTATTCCTACTACATTTCGGTTATTCCTGATGAGTACCCTGCAGTAAAGCCTCTTCTGATTTTCTTTCCGTCGGGTGACAAGCAACAGGGAATAAAAGACCTGCAGAGGGTTGCCGAAAGAGGAAGATATGCAAAATATGAGGCACAATACTTCCTGATGACACTTTACCAGGAATTTGAAAGGGATGCTCCTTCCTCAGAAAAATATGCAAAGATGCTTACTGACCAGTTCCCTGAAAATCCTGTCTTCTTGAAATGGAGAGGCAGAGCTGCGGTGATGCGTGGTGATTATCCTCTTATCCAGGAGATTTACACAAAACTGTATGCCGGTTGCAAGGAAGGGAAGTTTGGTTACACCACCAAGTTAAGACGCGAAACCACCTACTATCTGGGATTTTACTACAAAGCAATCAGCCAGTGGGATTCTTCGAAGATTTACTTCAAAGAGTCTGTCGAGCTTTCACGAAAGATAGAGAAAAAAGAGGCTTCCGGTTACTTCGTCAATGCTCTCCTGTATGAAGGTATGATGCATGACAAGATGGGAGAACGGGAAGAAGCAATAAAATGCTACAATGAAATTTTGAAATTGAACGAATATAACGGCTCACATAAACAAGCCAAACAGTATCTGAATGAGCCTTTCAAGTAAAAAAGTACTTGTTGTCGACAATTACGATTCATTTACATGGAATCTTATTGCACTTCTAAGGCAGGGAAATGCAAAAGTGACCGTGGTAGAGAACGATGACCGGGACTGGGAAAAGATTGAACTTACTGATTATAAAGGGGTTGTTCTTTCTCCGGGACCCGGTTCACCCCGTAATGCCGGTTCTCTTTTGCAAATACTTTCAAAATGTAAAGGTGTGCTGCCGGTTCTCGGGGTATGTCTCGGGCATCAGGCGATAGGGGAGTCGTTCGGTTTGAAAGTGGTACCCGCGAGGGAATTATGTCATGGAAAGGCTTTTTATATCAATCACGATGGTGAGGGAGTATACAAAGGAATTCCGGCAAAATTTAAAGGCATGCGTTACCATTCGCTTGCAGTATCTGAACCTGAAGAAAAATCAGTGCTTGCTGTTTCTTCCAGGACAGCCGATGGTGAAATTATGGGTTTGAGGCATAAAACATTACCGGTTGAGGGTGTGCAGTTTCATCCTGATTCGATCGAAACTGTTGAGGGGCAACAAATTATTAATAACTGGTTGAATTCAATTTAATCAGTTAAATCCGGTTATCAGTCTTTTCTATTCAAAACTGAAGAGACAGGTATCTCCAATTCGTCTAAACGGCTCAATGCCGAATTCTGCAGTATCTTTTTCGAGAGTCTGAATCGATCTTTCAAGAAGAAACAGCCCTCCTTCATTTACCAGTCCCCGTTTCATAATATTCTTTACCACCTGATGGATGTCAAATTCATAGAACGGCGGGTCAGCAATGATAACATCAAACTTTAACGCTGTGGATGCAGTGAAAGAAACGGCACTCATCTTATGGATGCTGGTCGATTTTTCCACCCCGAGAGAAGCGATATTTTCGGAAAGAACCTTTACGACCGGGTAATTTTTTTCTACAAAATGAACCTCTTTGGCTCCACGGCTTAGCATTTCAAATCCAAGTGATCCCGAGCCTGAGTAAATATCGGCGACAATTGCTCCGTCAAAATCGTAAAAATTGGCTAAATAGTTAAAAACCGACTGTTTTACTTTGTCTGTTGTGGGTCTTGTGTATTTGGAGTCGGGGGTTTTTATGAATCTTCCTCCAAATTCACCCGAGATGATTCTAAGCCTCATTTCTGATCTCTTGCATGAGGTCGGGAGGAATCTTGCTTACTTTGCCAAGCGGAAAACCGGAGAAGCTGTCCTTCGTTTTTACATTCATCCACTTTTCCACGAGGGAAGTCAAGCCTATCATATAATCCTCCAGGCTGAAATAGACTGCATGAAGGGTGTCTTTATCGATCCTTCCGGCAGAATTATTCAGCAAAAAGGAATCGATGATATCAGGTACCGATGGGACATCAATGAAATTTGTGGAGTAAACGGAAGTAATCGCCCTTCCTTTTATCGCTGAGAGGATGATGCTGCTTCCCGAGAGATGAAGCAGAACCGATGACTGTTCTTCGGGAAAGTATCTCTTTATAAAATTCCTTAGAGATAGAAATGGAATGGTGACTTTTGTCTTTGGAGCCTTAAGATGGTTTTTGATCTCGGCAGCAAAAGTGAGAATGGAATTGTCGATCAGGGTAATCAACTCATAATCAGGTGAACTGAATCCGGGGGAGTCGAGCCTTTGAACATCGAGCGAGAAGGAATCATCTGTGAGATAGGGGAATATCAGTTTTGTTTCAAACTTATACTCGTTGTACTGCTGAAGACGCGAAAGTCCCTGTTTTGCCGGCAGTGAGAAAGTGTGAAACATTGCCTGTGGAAAAATAAGATAAACAGTGGAATCCATCAGATTCGCTTTACCAATCGAGTAAAGGAGATCGTCTTTCAGCCTCGCTGCATTTTCAGGGTTGATACTCTTGATGGATGAACCTTCAAGAATTGAGTAATTCAAAGGTATTTTATCAACTGACTCCTCCTTCGGGTTCACATTTTTGATGGAGATTGAGTCAAATTTTATCTCGAGCAGAATCCGGTTCATATTATTCCCACGATGCTGAATATTTAAGTGCATCAAAATAGAGATTTCCGATACTTCCGTATCCTGACGGATCAACTATTTTGAATCTTGTTCCCCGGGTAATTGAAGTATCCACTCTGATGAATTTCCCTTTTTCTGAAAAAACTGAATCGATTACTCTGACAGAATCGAGTAATATTGCAAATGGCTGATGAATCTTTGTTGAGTATTTTAAGCTGTCTGCTCTCAATACCCCCTCATTGTCGGTTCTGAAACTGAAGAGTGAAGAGTCGAGACCTTTTATTCCGCCCAGAATTATCCCTGCCTCGGCAGTCTTCACAAAGTTAATAAGCTCGTCAATGTTACCGGCAAAATGTCCATATTTTTCTACATACGCTCTTTGTGCGGTTCTGAGATTGTGAAGGCGGTTTCGGGCTTCTTTTTTGTTGCTTTCTTCAAGTTGAGTCAACTGAAGTGGATCAAAATATGCTACCTTCAATAGAAACAATCCAAGGATGATTATTAATCCCGGATTTATGAACGACTGATAGTCTCTGTAAAATTTCTTTACTTGTTCCATGTCAAAGGGTCAGGTAGCGTTTAATCTTATCAAAAGTTTTTTTTCCTATACCTTTGACCTTAAGTAACTGGTCAATCGAGTCGAACCCATCATATTTTACTCTAGATTCAATGATACGAGCAGCAATTTCCTCACCAATCCCGGGAATTCTTGCAAAATCGTCAATGGTAGCCGTGTTTATATTTATCGACGAGTCTTTTGGGATACCGCTTTCCGTTGATTTATTCGCCGAACCCTTTAATCCTTTTTTCTTTTCTTTATCCTTCTCTACCTTTTCAGTTTGCTCTTTCAGGAGTTGAGCGGAGGATTTCTCCTTTGCCGGTGGAATTTCAGCTTTTGCATCAGGTCTAAAGATTTGAATCAGAGCGCCGGTTACAATTGCCGCCAGGACAAAAAGAAGTGCGGAGACCTCCAGTTTAGTTAATCCTGACTTTATTGAAAGGCGCTCGATCAAATTTTTCAAGTGAAATCTACAATCCGAATTTCTTAAAGAAACCGCTTTTATCTTCTGAACCCGAAATATTGGGTTGTGACTGCAACTCTTTCAAAAGTTCTTTTTCTCTTGCGTTTGTTTTCTTTGGCACAATAATATTTACCTGGACAAGCTGGTCACCTTTTCGATGGCTTCTGTCATTCACATTTGGCAGGCCTTTCCCTGCAAGTCTGAGTATCTTGCCGGCGCTTGTACCTGCCTCAACTGAAAGTTTTACTTTTCCGGTAAGGGTCGGTATTTCAACTTCATCTCCAAACACAGCCTGCGGGAAACTTATATGAAGTTGATATAGGACATCGGAACCGTCTCTTTTGAAGTGCTCGTGTTCTATCTCCTGAAATCCGACGAGGAGATCACCGTTTGGCCCACCTCTTAAACCGGCATTTCCTCTACCTCTTAGACTCAACTGCATCTCATCGCTTACACCGGCTGGCACTTCGATAGTTTCAGTGACTTCGCTTTTGGTTCTTCCGTCACCGTGACATTTCTTGCAGGGTTTGTCGATTACACTTCCCTCGCCGTTACAGTTGGCACACGGCTGGATATTTACGAACTGTCCGAAGACAGAGCGGGAAACATTTCTGATCTCACCTGAACCGTTACATGCAGGGCATGTCTTTTTGCTGGCACCACCTTCTGAACCGCTTCCAGTACAGGAATCGCATTTTACAAATTTATTGATTTTGATAGTCTTTGTAGTGCCGGTGGCAATTTCTTCAAGTTTTAATTTGAGGGTTACCCGCAGATCGCTGCCGGGAGTACCGGTACTTCTTCTTTTGCCGCCTCCGGAACCTCTTCTGCCTCCGCCGAAGAAGTCATCAAAAATCGACCCGCCACCTCCGAAAACATCCGAAAAATGGGAGAATATGTCGTTGATATCCGTAAATCCCTGCTGACCTCCGCCGGCTCCGAAAGCCTGGTGACCGAATCTGTCGTATTTCGCTCTTTTCTCATCGTCACTTAATACTTCATATGCTTCGGCGGCTTCTTTAAATTTTTCTTCTGCTTCCTTATTGTCGGGATTCCTGTCAGGATGAAATTGCATAGCAATTTTTCTGTAGGAAGACTTTATTTCATCCTTTGAAGCAGTTTTAGCCACACCAAGCACTTCATAATAATCTCTCTTGCTCATATCTTACTTTTCTTCTTCCTCTGATTTAGTTGAGTCATCTGTCGGAGCCTCCGGCATTTCACTGATAATTACATCGCTGTGACGCAGAATAGTATCTTTATACATGTAACCCGGGGTAACAACTTCGAGAACAGTATCGGGTTCAACTTCGCTGTTGGCATATCTGCCGATGGCATTGTGAAGGTTATAGTCGAAAGGCTGACCTTTCGCAGGGATCTGTTTCAAACCTTTTTGTTCAAGCATTTTTGCAAGGGAATCATGAATAAGAATGAAACCTTGTATTACCTTCTCTTTGTCTTCGGTTTTTGGTGCGAACTCTGCTGCACGGTCGAAGTTATCAATGACAGGAAGTAGCGCTGAAATAAGATTTCCCTCTGCATCAGTCCAGGTTTTGGCTGATTCTTCACGGTGACGGCGTTTAATGTTGTCAATTTCGGCAACTCTTCTTTGAAGAATATCTCTCAAATTGTCGATTTCGGATTTTTGCTTTTCGATTTCTGCATTGAGATTGTTTATTTGCTCCACGAGTTCATTGATAATACCTGCCTCTGTCAAGGAACCCGCTGAATCGTTATCGTTTGTTGAGCTGGATTCATTCTGTAGCTCTAAATTTTCATTTTCCTGGTTTTCTGTCTGGTTCATTTTTTCTTTATTTTCTTTTTTCTTTCCAAATGCCATGATAATTTCTCCTTGTAAAGCTTAAAAATTTGAGATTTATAAAACTTAATAACATTTATAAATATTTTATATATTGTTTTGGTTCCCTGAAAGAAGTTCAGTCAGGAGACCGGCGGTAAAATCGACTATTGCGATGATTCTGGCATAATCCATTCTTTTTGGGCCAATAATGCCCATAGCGCCTGTATTTTCGCCGACTTTATATTCCTTCATCACAATACTGTAGTCTTCAGTCTGATTATATGGAAGTTCCCTTCCGATCATGATATTTACGCCACTAATCGAACTGGCTCTTTCGAGGAAAATACCTGAGCTGTTTTCGAAAATATGGATAATTATATCCTTCTCTTCCATCAATTCGACGATATTCTCAAACTTGATCGGATCCTCAAACTCGGGATGTTTCAACAGATTTCTGGCACCGGAAATCATCACTTTATCATCCGTCTTGAAATCATTAAATATTTTGTCAGCAGAATCATACAGAAGTGAAATTATCGGATTACCGAGTATCTCAGAGTCTTTCAACCTTTCTGCCAGCGATGTCTTAATGTCTTTTAGCCTTAATCCGGCGAGTTTTTCGTTTAAAAGACGCTGCACATCCTCAATTTGTTTCTCTTCGATGTTTGTGGTCAGTTCCAGGGTAATTGTTTTCACGAGCCCGGAAACGATGCTGATAACTACGAGAATTTTGTTCGAAGCAAGATAGACAAGCTGAATTCGACTCAGGACACCGGTTTCTATTTTCGGATAGATAACACATGCAAGCTGGTCTGTAATTCTGCCGAGAATCTTTGATGCGATGTTATAAATATCTTCACTGTTTACAAGATTTTTTCTAATCTCTGAAGTGATTGAATTACGGGTTGTATCATCGAGACTGGGTACATCCATCAGCGAATCGACATAAAGCCTGTAGCCCTTGTCTGTGGGGACTCTTCCTGCGGATGTGTGCGGATGATTTATATAGCCTGAATCTTCAAGATCAGCCATGATGTTCCGTACAGTGGCAGGTGACAATCCGATATCATACCTTTTGGATATGTTACGGCTGCCAACAGGTGAAGCTGTAAGAATGAACTGATTCACAATATGCCGAAGGATGCTTTTCTCTCTTGCGGAAAGCTCAAATCCTTGCATTTTTCAGGTTACTCCGGTTTTAAAAATTTAAAAGTATTTAACCTGCAAATATAAGCAATTCAAACGGGGCGAAAAATGTTTTGAATTTTCCCCACCGGTCGTTAAATTTTTTGATTAAGTACTCTTAAAAACTTATATTTGAATTTGATTAATTTTGAGTTTTAAACTACCAAATCAGGAAGTTTTCGATGACCTTGGAACAGGGATTGTTTGGATTTTTTGCACTAATAGCGGTAGCATCATCTGTTTTGATGGTAACCCGTAAAAATCCTGTTATTTCCGCACTATTTCTTGTACTTAATTTTGGAGCCCTCTCCGGAATCTATTTATTGCTCAGAGCCCAGTTTTTAGCTGTTGTTCAGGTAATAGTATATGCCGGAGCGATCATGGTTTTATTCCTGTTCGTTTTGATGCTCCTGAGACCGGAACAGGAGAAATCTTACTTCAAAGAGAGACCCCAGCAGAAATTTCTCGCCATTGTAATTGCTTTTTTGATGTTCGCCCAGATGGTTTATTCCATCTTTTTCACATTACCCGGTAAGGTTGTTGACGAGAATACCAGAGTGGAAATTGGTACAATTGAACACATCGGAAAGGAATTGTATACAACTTATCTTCTTCCGTTCGAAGCGATTGCGTTTGTACTGCTTACGGCTACAATTGGTGCATTGATATTATCTAAAAAGAAATTGGATTAGTTTCAGTTATGATCCCACTCGAATATTACCTTATTTTAAGTGCTTTTATGTTTGTTACCGGGGTTGCCGGTGTACTTACCAGACGGAATGCCATTGTGGTATTTATGTCGATAGAGCTGATGTTAAATTCAGCGAACCTGACCTTTGTTGCATATTCATCTTTCTTTGGAGATGTGATAGGGCAGCTTTTTGTTTTTTTTGTAATGGCAGTCGCAGCAGCCGAAGTAGCTATCGGTCTGGCAATCATCATAGCCATTTTCAGGAATAAAGTTACAATTAACATAGATGAAATTAACATTTTAAAGTGGTAATCTACTAAACACCCCACGAAATATGACAGAATACATTTACTTGGCAGTGCTTTTCCCATTGATCGGATTTCTGATCAACGGGCTGTTTGGGAGACTGATCAAAAACGAGAAGATTGTCGGCGGAATTGGTGCCGGCATGGTTGGTCTCGCATTCCTGGTCGTAGTTTTCTCTTTTTTCGAAACCCTCGGATTACCTGCTGATCAGCGGAGCCGGATAATAAAATGGTTTACCTGGATAAAAGCAGGCGGTATTGATGCTGCATTCAGCTATCAGGTCGACCAGTTATCTCTCACCATGTCGCTAATTGTCACAGGTGTTGGATTTATTATCCATGTTTACTCAATCGGGTACATGCATGGAGATAAAGGTTTTTGGCGGTTTTTTGCCTACATGAACCTCTTCATCGTTGCTATGATGAATCTGGTGCTCGCCGACAATTTTGTTCTTCTGTTCCTCGGTTGGGAAGGGGTGGGATTATGTTCATACCTGCTCATCGGTTTTTATTACGACAGAAAATTTGAAAAAGGAACTGTAGCTGATGCCTCCAAAAAGGCATTTGTAGTTAACAGAATCGGTGATTTCGGTTTTCTCGTTGCAATGTTTTTTGTTTTCTACTACTTCAAAAGTTTAAATTTTAGCGAAGTATTGCCACTTGTTGCCGGATCGGGGATAGAACCCTGGATATTTGAGGCAATTGCAATATTCCTCTTCATCGGAGCCACCGGAAAATCGGCACAGATTCCTCTTTTTGTATGGTTGCCTGATGCGATGGCAGGTCCGACCCCTGTATCTGCCCTTATCCATGCTGCAACGATGGTTACTGCGGGTGTTTATCTCGTTGCCCGAACATCAGTAATTTTTGCGATGGCACCGACTGCAATGATGGTGGTAGCAATAATCGGATTGTTCACAGCTCTTTTTGCAGCCACAATCGGACTGGTTCAGAATGACATAAAGAAAGTTCTGGCGTATTCCACTGTGAGTCAGTTGGGTTACATGTTTCTTGCTCTCGGAATGGGAGCCTTCTCCGCAGGTATCTTTCATGTAATGACACACGCTTTCTTCAAAGCACTTTTATTCCTTGGTGCGGGTTCAGTAATACATGGCATGCACGAGGAACAGGATATCAGAAACTACGGCGGCTTAAAAAAGTATATGCCAAAAACATATCTCACTTTTGCGATTGCGGCTGTGGCAATTTCAGGAATTCCCCCTCTTTCCGGCTTTTTCTCGAAAGATGAAATACTCTGGATGGCTTATGCGAATGGTGGATTGTTTTTCTGGATAATTGGAGCAATTACTGCCTTAATGACTGCATTTTACATGTTCAGACTTCTTTCTCTTACTTTTGAGGGGAAAGAGAGATTCGACCACCATCGTGTACATCCCCACGAATCCCCGAATATTATGGTGATTCCTCTGATTGTTTTGGCTGTTTTGTCAGTAATTGGCGGATTTATCGGACTTCCGAAAGTATTTGTTGGGGAACATGGCAATCTGTTTGAAGTGTGGTTGGCACCAATTTTCAAGGATGCAACACGCAAACTCTCGACCGGTAACATTCATTCTCATCTTGAGGAATATCTTCTGATGGCAACTTCTGTAGTTGGAGCAGTTGCCTCAATAATGCTCGCAAGACATATCTATTTGAGAAAACCGGAAATTGCCACAAGTATATCCGAATCTTTCAAAGGAGTTTATAAAACTCTGCTAAACAAATATTTCGTAGATGAGTTTTATCAGAAAGTTATCATCACACCGTTAGTGAAGCTCTCTGATTCCGTTTTGTTTAAGTTTACTGATGCCAAAATAATTGATGGAGCCGTAAACGGCACAGCGAAAGTTATTGATTTTGCATCAGGTTATGCACGAAAGTTTCAAACCGGCGTGACACAGTTTTATGCTGTCATAATGATGATAGCAATAACAGGTACATTATTCTGGATAATATTGAGTTTCTGATGGATAAAAGTTATATATTGAGTCTTCTTTTACTTCTTCCCATTGCCGGCTCGATGCTGGTCCTGATGTTACCCAAAGAAAATTTGAGGTTGACCAGGATAACAGGGCTTGTGATTTCGCTCGTGATTTTTGTTGTCTCATTATTCACATATTTTAATTTCAATGCCGAAAGTGTAAATTTCCAGTTTGCAGAAAAATATGAGTGGGTAAAGGGACTCGGAATTTATTACCATGTAGGTCTGGACGGAATGTCTCTCCTGCTCGTTCTCCTTACAACATTTATGACACCTCTGGCACTTCTCTCCACATGGTCGAGTATTGATGTAAAAGTAAAGGAATTTACTTTCTTCATGCTGATGCTCGAAGCGGGAATGCTTGGCGTTTTCATGTCGCTCGATCTTTTCCTTTTCTACATTTTCTGGGAAGCGATGCTCATTCCGATGTACTTCATAATCGGTATATGGGGCGGCAAAAACAGAATCTACGCTTCTGTGAAATTTTTTATCTACACTATGGCAGGTTCTCTTGTGATGCTCGTTGCCATAATCTGGCTTGCAAATTCGGGAACCGCGTTTACTACTGACCTTATCGAACTCTACAAACAAGGACCTGCAATCGATCCTTCTAAGCAAAATCTGTTGTTTGCCGCTTTTGCTCTTAGTTTCGCCATAAAAGTCCCGTTGTTTCCACTTCACACCTGGCTGCCGGATGCGCATGTCGAGGCTCCGACCGCAGGCTCGGTAATACTTGCCGGTGTACTGCTGAAGATGGGTACATATGGTCTAATAAGATTTAATTTACCGTTGTTTCCTGATGCGGTAAAAGTTTTTGCCCCTTACATTACCACACTGGCTGTTATCGGCATAATTTATGGTGCACTTGTGGCGATGGTGCAAAAGGATATGAAAAAGCTTGTTGCCTATTCATCAGTATCCCACCTTGGATTTGTAGTTCTGGGTATTTTTGGATTGACCATTGAGTCGATGCAGGGAGCGATAATACAGATGGTCAATCACGGTCTTTCAACAGGGGCACTCTTCCTTTTAGTGGGTTATATCTACGAAAGAACTCACACCCGTGAGATAGCTGATTACGGCGGAATTGCGAAAATAGTGCCCGTTTATGCCACAATTCTTTTGATTGTGTCTCTTTCATCAATAGGTGTTCCGGGATTAAACGGATTTGTTGGTGAATTCCTGATATTGGTGGGTTCATTCAAGTCACCACTCCTTGTCAGTCCTTATTTTTCAATAATAGCGGCATCGGGTGTTATCTTTGCTGCTGTTTATCTCCTCTGGATGTATCAGAGAGTTTGTTTGGAGACAGTAAAGAATGAAAAAATGAATTCACTTACTGATCTGAATACCCGGGAGTTAATTACTCTCGCGCCATTACTGCTATTCATTGTTTGGATAGGAATTTATCCTTCAACTTTCTTGAGGTTATCCGAAGCGTTTTCATCAAATATTGTAAATACGGTGATGAACGCCCTGGCAAAATAAAATATGAGGCACGCAGCACTTTTTTTCGCAGCCTTTTTTACACTGTTCATATTATTTAACAGCGAAATAAGAAGTGAATCGAAAGATTCAACAGATAAAACAAAACAGGAAACTGTTCTTTCTCATACTGATAAAGCAAAGACAACAGAGACCGGTGCGCATCACGGTTCTTCACCAAGTCCGTATCTGGTAATCCCTTTCATTCTGCTTTTGTTGCTGATAGCCATTGCCCCTTTGTTTTTTCAACATTTTTGGGAGCACAACTATCACAAGGTAGCCATCTTTTTGGGTCTGATAGTTGCTGTTTATTACGCAGCGATACTGAATGATTTTACGAGTCTTAAGCATACACTTGTTGAATACCTGTCATTCATCGCCCTGCTGAGTTCTTTGTTCGTTGCGAGTGGTGGCATTCTGATAAAAGTGGACAAAAAAGCCACACCTCTTGCAAATACGCTTTTTCTGCTTTTTGGAGCAGTAATCGCTAATGTGATTGGAACAACCGGTGCGTCCATGCTTCTGATTCGTCCATTTATGAGAATGAACAAAGGAAGAATAAAGCCGTACCACATCATATTTTTTATTTTTGTGATAAGCAATGCGGGTGGTGCTCTTACTCCGATCGGAGATCCGCCACTGTTTCTCGGATTCCTTAAAGGAGTTCCTTTTTTCTGGGTGATAGAGCAGGTTTGGCTGATTTGGATTTTGGCGATTTTCATGATTCTTTCCATCTTCTTTTTGCTCGACAGGGCTAATAAAGCCGGAGCAAATGATGAAACAACTTACAGTGGGAAGATCGAATTGAAGGGGCTGAAAAACCTTGGCTATCTGGCGATAATCATTTTATCGGTTTTCCTTGATCCGGCTGTCTTGTCATGGGTACCTTCACTTGATCCGTTACCCGTTGGAATCAGGGAAATCATAATGTTCAGTGTGGTGTTTGCCGCTTACAAAACTGCTGATGAAAAGATACTAAAGGCAAATGAATTTGATTTTGCGCCTATTAAAGAAGTGGCGTATTTGTTCGTGGGAATCTTCTTTACGATGGTTCCGGCACTGAGACTGATAGCTGACATGGCCCGTGAAAACAGCGATGTATTCACAAGTTCACTCTTTTATTGGGCATCCGGTGCTCTTTCATCCTTTTTGGATAATGCCCCGACCTATCTGAACTTTATGAGTGCTGCCATGGGGAAATTTGGTTATGATTTGAACGGCGGAGCTGCACAAACTCAGCTTTTCCTGCAGAATCCCGATGCGGTACAATACCTGACCGCAATTTCGGTTGGTGCAGTTTTCTTCGGTGCCATGACATATATTGGAAATGGACCCAATTTTATGGTTAAGTCGATTTCAGAAAGAGCCGGTGTCAGGGTTCCAAGTTTTATTGAGTATATAATTAAGTATTCACTGCCCGTTTTATTGCCCGTTTATGCAATAATATGGTTCATATTTTTCAGAGGTTAGTCAATGACAATAAAGAGTTGCCTTGCTGAAAAGAAGACCGGTTATCTCTACGGTAACAGACTGATTCTCCCTTTCAAGGGAAGATTTCTTAAGGTCGTGGTCGAAAAAGATATAATTACTGATTTTTCACCCAGTTCAAGAGGGATTAACATTGTAGAGGAAGATCTATATACCAGCCTTTACTTTCTGGAATACAACTCTCTTCGTGACACTTTATCGAAGTATGATAATATAAAAATCGTCGTCGTTGAAAAAGAGGACGACATATTTGATATTACTAAACACATGAAACTGGCAGTCTACAGAACTGACTCGCATGTGGCAACAATTGAAGAAACTGAACATGACATTTTATTTATTGAGTAGGTATGGATTTTAACATAACAGACATATATAGCTATCTCCCGCTGGTAATTCTGGCATCGATTATTTTAATTTCCCTCGTGATCGAGATGTATGTCAAGAGTGCGGAAAAGATAATCCCATGGCTGACTGTGGTCAGTTTTCTTGTGGTGTCTTACCAATCGCTCTTGTCTGTCGGTGATCAGGGAATATTCTTTAACGGAATGCTGGCAACAGGTGGACAGGTCAACATTTTCTACTTCATTTTCAATTTTGGTGCAGCAATAGTCACTCTCCTTTCTGTGGACTATCTCCGTAAAACCGGAATTTATCATGGAGAGTTTTACATACTTCTGCAATCGGCGGTATTGGGAATGATGATGATAGCCAGTGCCCGTGATCTGGTGATGATTTTCATTGGTCTCGAGCAAATGTCTCTTTGTTTCTACATTCTTGCCGGATTTGCGCGTAAAAGACCTTTTTCGAACGAAGCTGCTTTGAAGTATTTTCTTCTCGGCTCCTTCGCAACAGGGTTTATTGTTTACGGTCTGGGACTCCTTTACGGCTCGTCGCATACACTGAACATTGCGCTTTTGTTCCAGTCATTTACATTTGACAAAACTAATATAATTGGAATCATCGGACTCACCCTTTTCTTTATTGGTTTTGCTTTCAAAATCGCGGCGGTTCCTTTTCACATGTGGGTTCCCGATGTGTATCAGGGAGCACCGACAGCAACCACGGCAATCATGTCGACAGGTGGTAAAACTGCAGCTTTTGCAGCACTTATTCTCGTCGTTTCACCCGCATTTGCCAAAGAGAGAGCGAGTGAAGTACTCACACCGATGATTGCGTTTTTTGCTACCCTTTCGATGCTTTACGGAAGTATAACAGCCATTCTGCAGACCGATATCAAGAGAATGCTGGCTTATTCCTCAATTGCACATGCGGGTTATATGCTGATAGGTCTTGCAGCCGGTAACGACAGAGGGATTGACGGACTGATCTACTATCTGGCAGCCTACTCCTTTATGAATCTTGGTGCATTCGGAATCATCTCTATGATCGAGGATAAAGAGGAGAAGAATCTTCAGATTAGTGACTATGCCGGTTTGGGTACCAAATACCCGCTTCTTGCCGGTCTCCTTGCACTCTTCATGTTTGCTCTTTCAGGAATCCCTCCATTTGCGGGTTTCTTCGGGAAATACTATGTGTTTATCTCGGCTATCGAATCAAATCTTGTATGGCTCGCGATTGTTGGTATTATCTCTTCGGTAATAAGTGTATATTTTTATTTGAGACTCGTAGTCGTGATGTACTTCAGTAAAGATGAATCAAAACTTGAGATTGTTAACTCGAATCCCGCAATGACCGGTATAATAGTGTCAGCAATCCTGATTGCATTGATGGGAATTTTGCCGGGTTCGGTAATAAACCTGATCTCGAAATTTTAATTAATTTTTTATTTTTCAGGCTGTATCGAGAGTGTGCTGCCGGTTGATCCGGAGCCTCGCGATACAGCTTTTTTTTTGAATGTGAGAGTTGGATGAGACTTGTACTAAATGCCGCAGAAGCCCGTGAAGCTGACAGAATAGCAATCGAGGATTTCGGTTTTGAAAGCATGATTCTGATGGAGAATGCCGGAAGAAGTGTGGCTTCTTTTCTCGAAACTGTTCAGGCTGAAACGAAGACAGTTGCCATTATTTGCGGTAAGGGAAACAATGCCGGCGATGGTTTTGTGGCGGCGCGTCATCTTCGTGACATGGACTGGAGAGTGACGGTGGTTTTTGTGGATGACCCTGACGAGTTCTCTGAAGATGCAGGAAATGCTTTCGAACTTTTGACAGAAGTTGCAGGCGACATATCAATTTTCCAATATCAAAGTGTCACACAGTTAAAAGAACTTATTGCCTCATGCTATGTGATTGTTGATGCACTTCTCGGAACCGGTTCCAAGGGCGAGCCAAGGTATCCCTATGATGAGATAATTGTTGCACTGAATGAACTAAGAGCTGTAAAAGTTGCCATCGATATACCTTCAGGACTTGATCCTGACACAGGTAATGGAGGGATTGTTTTCGAAGCCCATTACACCGTTGCACTTTGTACATTAAAAAAGGGATATTTTTACGGCAAGGGAATGGATAGCCGGGGTGTGATCGACAACGGGTATATCGGAATTAAAGAGGAGCAGCTTGAGCTTGAGAGTGACTGGTCTCTCTATGAGATGAGTGATGTCAGGAGTGTTGTACCTGCAAAAAAACGCACTATCAACAAATATACATCAGGAGGTCCGGTAATAATTGCAGGATCAAACAGATATCCTGGTTCGGCATCTCTCGTTTACCAGGCAGCTTTTTACTCAGGTTCGGGGTCACCGGTAATTTTCACTTCCGAAAAAGCATCCGCTGTGTTGATGGCGAATGTTCCCGAGGCGGTTATCAATGAATTTTCCGTGAATTTTAATTCCGATTCGATAAAAACTGTTTATGATGCTTTGGAGAAAAAGGAAGTGTTGCTTGCCGGTCCAGGTATCGGCAGATCCCCCGAAACAACAGTCGCACTTGAGAAGATTCTTGCCATGAATAATCGTCTGGTCATTCTCGATGCAGATGCCCTGGCACCGCTTCATGGAGGTAACTATAAAAATTATGATCTTAAAGGGAAGATATTGCTGCCTCATACCGGAGAGTTTGCAATGATCATCGGAAAACCTTTGGAACTGATCGAGAAAAACATCTTCAAGGCAGTCGAAGACTTCACTAAAGAAACAGGTTGCATTCTGGTACTTAAACATGCAGCGGTCTTTATCTCCACTCCTGTGGGTGTCAATTATATAATCGACTCCGGATTTGATGCACTTGCCAAATTTGGGACGGGTGACGGACTCGCCGGTGTGATTGCATCGACTTTTGCGCAGTTGCTTGCATTACCTGCACTCGAGATTGAGGAAATCACTGGATTGCTTATAGAACAACATTTCGACACAATGGAATTTTTTGCAAGTCGGATTGCTGATGCAATACACACCTACAATCTGTCTGCAATTATTTTGGCAAAAGAATCACCGGGTGTTTTTATTTCTGCATCATCAATGATCAAAAATTTACCAGCCGCAATAAAAAAAATTGACGAGTTTGCATGACTCTTGACAGGCAGAAGAAAAAAACCGTCGCTTTAGTCGTTCTGGTCGTATATTGGCTGATTCTGTTTCTTGGAACCACCCTTCCGTCGAGCAGCCTGCCTGATACTCCATCGGGTGACAAATTAAATCATTTCGCCGGGTATGCTGTACTTAGTTTTTTACTTTTTAACTGGTTCAGGCTTAAAGATGAGGCGGGAACTGCGGACATCAAATTGTTGCAAAAATCGTTCATTATTGCTTCGGTTTATGGGGTTTTGGATGAAGTCCATCAATTACTGATTCCCGGAAGGTTTTTCGAGTGGTACGACATTCTTGCTGATATTAACGGTGCCGCATTGGGTTTGGCTGTTGCATTCGTTGTTTTTAGAACTTTTCCCAGGTTTTACAGGTAAAAACTGTATGATTCATAAAAACTTTTAGAGATGACCGGTTCATACTATAATCTAAAACGGACATATCGACAATCGTTGGAAATAAGCGCGATTTTTGTGCTTTTTTTGATGATCATACTGTTCCGGTTATACCCCTTCTCAAAAAATGTAACAAATCCTCTTGCAAAAGGGGAAGATTTAATTGAACTTGACGATGCAATTGAGCTTCCGGACAACAGGAAAGAGGAAGAGCTTCCACAAAAGAAGAGTGAACCGACAGTTCTCAAACCAAAAATAGCGAAAACCGAAACTGAAGTTGCAATAAACAAGGAAATTGAGGTTACTCTAACCCCTCCAAAAGAAAAAATAAAACTTGAAAGTCAGGATATAGACAAAGGTGATCTCCTGACTCTGGATAAACAGGGAAAATTCAAAAACAAAGAAACAAATACAAAATCGACGGAAAAGGACGGGAAAACCAACGCTCCCAAGGATAATGTCTATTATACTGCCGTCCCGTACATGCCCGTCCCGATCGGCGGATATGAAGCAATACAAAGCAAGGCGGTCTTTCCTCAGGCAGCAAAAGACGCGGGAGTGAGTGGAACAGTTTATGTTACTGCATTCATTGACGAATTGGGAAATGTAGCCTCTGTCGTGCTGACAAAGGGAATACATCCTGCCTGCGATAACTCAGCGCTTTCTGCCATTCGGAGAACCAAATTTTCTCCGGGGAAAAAAGATGGTAAACCGGTAAAAGTTCAGATGCTCATTCCGGTCAATTTTAAATAAGGTCATCGTTTTATACCTGAATTTTGATTAGCGGACTTAATTGTTGATGAAAAATCTTATCTGTAGCTAATTATCTGTTATTTTTAATAATTGAAAATGGAATTTTTCCTTTCAAAAATTGTTAGTTCTATAGTAATCCCTTCGCATAAATTATATAAATTATAAAATTGATTTTGGTTCCAACAATGGATCCGGAGAATAAATGAAAATAAAAGTTGTAGTATCAATTATTTTAATCCTCACCCCGATTCTCTTTGCACAGCAGGGAGAGAAGATAGTTGTTAATCTCGAAAAGGCTATTACCATTGCACTCGAGAATAACTATGATCTGAAAACCAGCAATCTAAACAAAAGAATTGCCTACGAAAAAGTGGATGAAACCTGGGGTACGGCAGTATACCCTGATGTCAGGGGTTCAGTGAATTACCGCAGGGCTCTTAAAAAAGGTGTCTTTACAATTGATGCACCCGGATTCAGCGGTACTTTCCCCATAGGTACAGATAACACTCTCACCACTTCACTCAGTTTTACACAAAACATATTTGCCGGCGCCGTGTTCATTGGCGCTCAGGCGGCTGAAATATATGCCCGGATTGCAGACCATCAGGTGACTGCAACAGAGGAAGAGATAAAGTACCAGGTTAAGTCAGCCTGGTTCGGTATTCTTGTCACAAAGGAAGTGTTGAAAGTGGCTCAGGCGAATCTCGCACAGGCAGAAGACAACCTGAAAAACACAAAAATAAAATATGATGCAGGACTCGTTCCCGAATATGATCTGGTAAGAGCGAAAGTAGCGGTTGAAACAGCGAAACCGGAACTTGATCAGGCAAACAATGCATTGAAACTTACAAAGGATGCGCTGAAGAACATAATGGGACTCAGTTACACGATGGAAATAGATGTAACCGACACACTCGTTTACAACGATATGCCTCTCTCAGGTTTTGACCTGGTGGTCGAGAGAATGTTTAAATACAATCCGAACATTAAACAGCTCGAGCAGGGGATAGAACTTCGTAAAAAAGCTGTAGGTGTTTACAAATCGGAATATCTTCCTTCTCTGAAAGCATATGGTGCCTGGAATATCGAATCTCAGGAAAATGACTCCAGAGGAATCGGAAGCTGGAGATTTAATAACTCGATTAATCTCGGGCTTGAGCTTTCTGTTCCAATATTCAACGGTTGGAGTACCGATTCAAGGGTAAGACAGGCGGAACTTGAAGTGAAAATTGCTCAGGAAAATCTTAAAAAAGCCAAAGAAGGTTATGCGACTCAGATTAAAGAGACAATTCTCAAGATAGAAAATCAGAAGGAAAAATTAAAAGCTTACACAGAAGCTGTAAAACAGGCTGAACTGGCTTATTCTTTGTCTGAAACCCGTTACAAATCGGGTGTCGGCACCCAGCTTGAAATTATCGATTCACAAACGGGTGTAGCGAGAGCCAAATATAACTATTTGAACGGAGTGTATGAATACTACCTCCTTTTGTCGAAACTTGAAAATTTATCCGGAAAGGAAAGTGGTGAATAACAGAATGTCGAGGATGAAAAATTTTAAAAACTATTTGATTTTACCTGCTTTATTTCTTTTAACCACCCTTTTGATCGCAGGTTGCAAAGGTGACGATTCAAAAGAAAAAGAAAAAACAAAAAAAGTTGAAAAGAAAGCCATCGTTCAGGTGGCACCCGTGAAACTCGAAAATTTCACCGGATTCATTGATGTAATCGGGCAGGTGAAAGCTGACAAGATCTCAAAAGTTGGTTCTGCAACAGGCGGGAAAATTGTCAGATTTAATGTTGAAAAGGGAGCCAGAGTGGCTTCCGGCACGCTCATTTGTGTACTCGATAACACAGTATTGAAAGCAAATCTGGATGCAGCAAAGGCAGACCTCGACCTTGCAGAAATCAATCTCCAAAAGCAGGAACAGATATATAATCAGAATGCCGGAACGGAATTTCAGTACCTTCAGGCAAAGTATACCAGGGACGCCAAAAAGGCAATGTATGAGGCTGTGAGGGAACAGTATGAAAACACATTTGTGAAGGCTCCTTTTGCCGGTGTGGTGGATACAAAACATTACGAAATTGGTGAAGTGGCAGCCCCGGGTGCCCCTATTGTAACAATTATATCGGATAACCTGAAGGTTGAGGCAGGAATTCCTGAATCATATGTCAGTTCGATTAAACCGGGGAAAAAGGGAAGTCTGATCTTCCTCGAGCTCGACAGCCTTGTGGTAAATTCATCCGTAAGTTATGTGGCAAAATCGGTGGATGCAACAAGCCGGACTGTTAAAGTGGAAATGCGGCTGCCGAATAATGGAAAATTCAAACCCGAAATGAATGCGGAAGTAAAAATTGATGATAAAGTTTACACCTCGGTTCCGGTGGTGCCCGAAGAAGTTGTTGTAAAAACTGACCTCGGATTTGTTGTGTTTGTTGTTGTGAAGAAGAATGGTGTTACCGTAGCGGAGATGAGACAAGTGGAAATACTGGCACGGAGCAATAACCGGGTCGCACTTTCAGGGAATCTGAATGAAGGTGACTCACTGGTTATTGTTGGTTACCAGACGCTTGTGAATGGTGAAAAAGTTGATGTACGATAGCGGGAACAGCAAAACATGAAAATTACAGATATTTCGATTGATAATAAAACGAGCGTTTTTGTTCTCGTTTTCATAATAGCGATTATGGGGTTCATTTCTTATGTATCGCTGCCGAGGGAGGCGTCGCCTGACATTGCCATTCCTCTTGTGATCATTTCCACCCCCTATCCCGGAGTTTCACCCGAAGATATCGAATCTTTAGTTACTACTCCGATTGAAAAGGAAGTGAAGAAAATTGCGGAAGTGAAGAAAATTCAGTCCTCTTCGTTTGAAGGTTACTCCCTGATTCAGGTTGAGTTCCAAAGCGGCTATAATATTGAGGACGCACTTCAAAAAGTAAGAGAAAAAGTCAACAAAGCTGAAACAGAGATTCCAGCCGATGCAACCAAACCGGAAATTGTGGAAATCAATTTTTCAGAGTTCCCGATTCTTACTTTCGAACTTTCGGGACCAACCGGTCTTTCGAAACTGAAGGATATCGCAGAGGACCTTAAGGACAAAATAGAAACCATCAAAGGTGTACTCGAAGTAAAGGTGAATGGCGGACTCGAGAGAGAAGTACAGGTTGATGTCGATTACAGGAAACTTCAACATTATAATATCAGGTTTGATGATATTATTGCTGCCGTCAGGGATGAAAATAAAACAATTCCTGGAGGAACGATCGATGTAAACCAGTCAAGTTTTCTGGTTCGAGTACCGGGTGAGTTCAAAACCCCTTATCCTCTTGAAAACATCATTGTGAAAACAAAGGAAGGTGAGGGGATTGCCCTAAAGGATGTTGCAACGCTCACATACGGCTTCAAAGAGAGAACTTCCTTCGCCAGGACAAATAATGTTGAGGCTATCTCAATCCAGATCTCAAAAAGATCCGGGGAGAATATCATCAGAATTGCAGAAGAAGTTAAACAGATTATCAACGAGAAGGATGCTCAACTTCCTGATGACATAAATCTGACGATTGTGACAGATCAATCCGAAGAGATTGACAAGCAGGTGAAAGAACTCGAAAATAATATTTTTTCGGGGCTTGTGCTCGTGGTCGGTATCCTGTTCTTTGCCCTTGGGATTAGAAATGCAATCCTGGTGGGGATATCCATTCCTCTTAGCATGCTGATTTCATTCTTCATTCTTCAGATGATGGACATCACCCTCAATTTTGTTGTTCTGTTTGCTTTGATCCTTGCGCTCGGTATGCTCGTGGACAATGCGATAGTTATCCTCGAGAATATTCAAAAGTTTCTTGAGGAGGGATACAACAAAATAGACGCTGCAAAGAAAGCGACTGCAGAGGTTGCCTGGCCCGTGGCATCATCTACCTTGACAACCGTAGCCGCATTCTTTCCTTTGCTTTTCTGGCCCGGTGTTACAGGCGATTTTATGTACTACATACCGATGACAGTAATTGTTACTCTTTCATCGTCGCTTTTTGTGGCTCTCGTGATAAATCCCGTGTTTGCAGAGGTTTTTGTGAAGCATGAACATCACGGAAGACCGGTTCTCAAAAGGACTCTACTTGGAATAATATCCTATCCTTTTGACTGGGGTACATACATTTTTGTAGATAAGATGCTCCCGGTAGTTTTGAAATACTATGAAAAACTTCTCGATTTTTCGCTCGGTGAACAGCGGGAAAAGGGGAAGAAAATAAGCCTGAGAACCTGGCTGGGTATTCTGGCATTCTTCGGTATGTTCGTTGTTGAAGGGATGCTGGCTCAATTTTTTCCGCTGACAGTAGAAATTATCCTTACTGCGATTATTGGAATACTGGTGGTTTTGGTATTTAAAAATGTTCGCTTGCGGTTTATCTTCGGAGCATTTATTTCGCTTTTCTTTATAACCCAGCTTTATGGAGCTTTTGGTTTTGGTGTGGAGTTCTTTCCTGATGTTGAGCCCCGAAGGGTATATATCAAGTTTGAGGCTCCGACCGGAACGGGAATAAAGGAAACAAATGAGATAATAAACAGGATCGAAAAGAAAATCCTCACAGCAAACTTCAAAGATATCGAGAAGCTTCTTGCTGTGGCTGGCGCATCGACCAATCCATTTGATGCCGGTGCAGCCACTCCAAACAAGGGCACTATCACGGTTGAATATATCGATTACGAAAACCGGAACAAGAGCTCAAAAGAGACCACTGAAGAAATCCGCAAATTAGTTGAAGGTACCCCCGGGGCTGCCATAACTATAGCCAAGGAGGAAATGGGTCCCCCTGTCGGGCTTCCGGTGAATATCGAGGTCTCCGGTGAGGATTATAACGAGATTGGCAAACTCACAGCGAAAATTCGTGAATACTTGAAGGATGTCCCCGGTTTGGTGGATATTGATGACGATTATGACGCCGGAAAACCAGAACTCAGGGTAGTGATTGACCGGAAAAGAGCAGCCGTCTATGGTATGAATACTTCACTGATCGCCAATACTGTCAGAACGGCAATAAACGGTACGGAAGCTTCCAAATATCGTGTGAATGAGGATGAATATGACATCACTGTCAGGCTGCGGAAGGATCAGCGAAGTTCTGTTGATGCGCTGAAAAACCTCCTGATAATTTTCAATAATCAGAACGGCAAGACGCTTTCAGTTCCCCTTAGCAGTGTGGCAAATGTGTTCCTGGACCGGGGTCCCGGTGCGATAAAGCGCAAAGACCTTAAGCGGGTTATCACCATTACGGGTGATGCTGCGGAAGGGTTTAATGCAAATGCTGTTCTGGATCAGGTTAAGGCAAAAATGGGAGAATACCAGTTGCCTCAGGGATACTCCGTCTCTTTTACGGGACAGAGTCAGGAGCAGGAAGAGGCTTCTGCATTCCTCGGTAAAGCGTTTGGTATAGCTATTTTGCTTATCTTCCTGATACTCGTCATCCAGTTCAACTCGATTTCTCAGCCGTTTATTATTATGACGGCAGTGCTCATATCGCTGGTGGGCGTCTTTATAGGACTTCTCGCATTCAAAATGCCTTTTGGAATAGTGATGACAGGTATCGGTGTGATCAGTCTTGCTGGTGTGGTAGTGAATAACAATATCGTGCTTATCGATTATATGAATCTCCTTAAGAAGAGAGATTTTGCCCTGAAGGAAATTGCAAAATATGCCGGGCTCCGAAGATTCAGACCGGTGACACTGACTGCGGTAACCACAATTCTCGGGTTGATTCCTCTTTCGTTTGGATTCGGCTTCGATATCTACACTGGTAAATTTGTATTTGGCGGAGAAAGTGCTGAATTCTGGAAATCGATGGGAATTGCCGTTATATTCGGGCTTGGATTTGCTACATTTCTCACCCTTATCCTCGTTCCGGTATTCTTTATGCTTTGGGAAGAATTGGGTGACGCTTTCAAATCGACATTCTCACAGAGCAGGAATGAACCGGCTCAGAAAAAGCCGGAAGCAAATGAAAATACGGAATCTCACATTTTCGAGGATTAATTTTTTCGCAGCGGGTTTTTCCTTATATTTCAGGAGACAAGAAAAACAAATTTAGATGGCTCCCGGCATAATTAAAAAAATTTCTGAAAAAGCGAACAATCTGCTGACGGGTATTTTTGACCTTCTGGTTTTTGTTCTGCTGGGTGCCATCGATTTTCTTACTCTGATACTCGGGAAATATATAAATCACCGGCTTGATTTCGATGATTTCAACCTTTGGTATATGGGAAATTTCCTTACACTTCTCTTCAGCAGTTCCTTCATCCTGTTCCTGATAATTTTTTGGGTAAAGGACAGGCAGGAATTCACCAGAAAAAGAATGCTGCTTCTCATACTTTGGTTTCTTGGATTTGCCTTCACAATTGCGGGTGGCTATATGAACCAAAGTAATTCCGGCATCGATATCAACCTTCTCGACACACCTTTCTATAAACTTTACACAGGTGTACTTTTTAATATCGGATTTGCTTTTAAGGCAACTCTTTCAGCGTTTGTTGTGATAAAAATATTTTCCCCGAAGCGTTGGGCTGTCATCTATACGGGATTGCTGCTCCTTTTCTGCTATCTCTCTGTCTTTTTATACACTTATATTTATGTGAGCGAGGGTGTAAAGACGGCATCGACATATAACGAGAAAAATCCTGCTGAAGTGGCGGTGGTTCTTGGTGCTGCGGTCTGGAAATATAACAAGCCAAGCACCATTCTGAAAATGAGGATTGACAAAGGGTTGCAACTCTATTCGAGAGGAATCGTACAAAAACTGCAACTGACGGGGAGCAACGCACCGGGCGAACTGCCAGAGGCGGATGTTGCATTTTACTATTTGCTTCAAAAAAGGATCAATCCTGCCGATATAAGGATCGAATCTGAGAGCAGATCCACCCTCGACCAGATAAGCTACATCAAGAATACATTAATCCAACGAAACGGATTTCAGAAGATTATCATTGTTTCGGATGCATTTCACCTTACGAGAGTGAAGGAAATGGCAGAGTTTTACAATCTGACAGTTGACCTTGTAAAGTCTGATCTGGTGATGTCTGATGAATCGGTGAGGTATTACAAGTTCCGGGAAGTAGTAGGTTTGATCAATTTCTGGATGTTCGGAGTCAAATAACCCCTCTGATTTTTGTATATTTAAAATCTGAATTTTTCAGTTTTTACTCTGATTCAGCATTCATTTCACACCTTATGACCGAATATGCTAAAGAAAAAATCCAACAGAAGAATTATACGCGAAAAAGTACTACAGGTTTTATACGCACACTCCTACAACCGGGACGGTATAGAAGTAACTGCGGGAGAACTTTCAGAGGAAATAACCGATGCTACAGACAGGGAATTTTTTGAAAATCTGGTGCGCAAAACCATAATGTACACTCCCGGGTTTGATGATGAGATAGAGGCTCACGCAAAAAACTGGGAAATTGAAAGAATGGCTCGAATCGACAGAATACTCCTTAGAATGGGACTCTGCGAATTCAGATATTTCCCCGACATCCCCCGTAAAGTGACAATGAATGAGATTATTGAAATTGCAAAGGATTACAGTACGGCAGCGAGCGGAAAGTTTATTAACGGCTTGCTCGATAAAATGTATGAAGACCTTGAAAAAGAGGGTAAAATATCCAAGACCGGCAGAGGGCTGATAGAAGAAACATTTACCAGGATCACAAAACCAAATGAATGAAAAAAAGAAGATATTTGTCTGGACTCTTTATGATTTTGCAAATACTTCTTATTCAATCATTGTTGTAACATTCCTTTATGCAGTTTATTTCAAAGAAACTGTAAACCTCAACAAATCCGAAGGTGATTTCTACTGGGGGCTCGGCACTTCGGTTTCGATGCTGGTTACAGCACTTATCTCACCTGTTCTCGGAGCTGTCGCCGACTACACCTCCACCAAAAAACGATTTCTCACCTTCTTTTCACTTGTTTGCATTCTTGCTACTTCACTGTTGTATTTTGTGGGACCGGGTGATGTGGTGCTTGGACTGGCACTTCTTATCGTTGCAAACATTGGCTTTGAGGCGGGCCTGATTTTTTATGATTCATTCCTGCCTGAGATTACAAAACCGAAAAATTTTGGCAGAGTCAGTGGCTACGGATATGCGATGGGCTATCTGGGATCCTTAAGTTCACTCCTGATTCTTATGCCATTGATACAAATGGAGATGATAAGCGAGTCTTTTCCGGTTGCTGCTCTTTTCTTCCTCATTTTTGCACTTCCGACCCTGATTCTTTTAAAGGAACATAAAAAGGAAAAACCGGCAGGGGAATCGTACTTCACGATAGGGGTGACAAGAGTAATTTTCACCATAAAACACTTGAAACAATACAGGAATCTGGCAATTTTTCTCCTCTCCTTCTTCTTTTTTATCGAAGGGGTGAATACCATAATCTATTTCGCTGGAATATATGCAACCACAACTCTTGGGTTCACAAAAGGGGAATTGATAATTTTCTTCATGTCTGTACAGGGTACCGCCATACTTGGTTCTGTGGTATTTGGTATAATCTCCGATACCATCGGACACAAGAAGAGCCTCATGATTACACTGTTTATCTGGATATTTACAGTGGCGATGGCATTTTGGATTACAGAAAAGTCATATTTTTATGTTGTTGGTTTTCTGGCGGGTGGAGCCATGGGGTCGAGTCAGTCTATTTCCCGGGCACTGATGTCGCAACTGACACCTCCTGATAAAAAGACTGAGTTCTTTGGTTTTTATTCCTTTTTTGGGAAGAGTTCTGCAGTCCTCGGACCGCTGGTTTTTGGACTTATAAGTTCCGCAACCGGCAGCCAGAGGTACGCAATTCTTTCACTTCTTTTCTTCTTTGTGGCAGGTATTGTTGTTCTTGCGTTTGTAAAAGAAGAAAATGCAGCAGCTACCTGATTAGAGGATCATCATAGTTTAATATTACATTGTCGCTTGCCGGATAGCCGACACAAGTAAGACATATTCCTTTTTCAATCTCTTCATCAGACAATCCTGTTTGTTCAAGCATCACCACTTTTCCCGAAACGAGTCTCGTCTTGCATGATGTGCATGAACCATACTGACAGGAAAATGGGAGATCAATTCCCGCGTTTAAGGCAGTCTCGAGTATCGAATCACCCGGCTGCACCAGCACATCGAAAGACCTTCCGCCCGCGATAATTGAAACTTCTCTTGCAACTGGATCGAGATTCAGGGAAGATTCATTTTTTATGGCAAAATTGAAAATCTCACGATTGATGTCCTTTCTGTCATAACCTGCCTCGAGAGCAGCTGAAGTAATATCCTCCATCATCGACCACGGACCGCACATAAAAATCTGAGAATCGGATCTTAACACCTCCGGAAGCGAAGCCAGAATCTCGAGGGCTTTTTCCCTGTTGATTCTTCCTTTGCTGCCGTTCCACCCGTTGAGTGGTTGAGTAATATGATTGACAAGTTTGAATTTTCTGTTGCCAGCCGCCAGTTTATTGAGACGATCCCGGAATATTATGCTTTTTTCATTTCTGTTCACAAAGTGGAGGATTATGTTCTCAATTTTATCATCTTGTATGGCATCCTCAATGATTGAGAGGAGGGGAGTTATTCCACTTCCGGCTCCAAAGGCGATGATATTCTTTTTATCCGTAGTACGCCGAATAAAGTTACCCATCGGTACCAGTGCCGGAAGTATATCGCCTTCCTTAAGGTTGTCCATTTTATTATCGGATACATATCCGCCGGGTACCTTTTTAATCGCAATTCCCGTCTCGGGAAGCCGGGAAGGATGCGTAAAAATTGAATAACACCTCCGGATTTCCTTCCCGTCCTGGTCAAATACAAATGTCAGGAACTGTCCCGATTTAAAAGAGAACTCTTTACCGTCAACTTCTTTCAACAAGATCGATATTGCATCGTCTGTTTCGTGGACTATTTTTTCAACTCTAAGCTTTAACAAACCTGATTGTGTGAGAATAGACATGATTACCTTGTTTTTTCAAAATTACAATACTGAAATATAATAATAATGAAACAGAATTATAATAGCAAAAGGTTCATTTCCGCAAAGACTTCTTTTCCTTTGTTTCTGCCATACCAGAGGTGGATTTTCTCAATCCATTCATCCTTGGGCATGTTTTGGGCTGTCCACTCGTCAATCTGATCCTGTAATACTTTTGGTCTGGCGCCCCACTTCCAGAGCTGGTTCCAGTTCTCATCAAAAGCTACAACTATCGGAATGCTCCTTTTGCCGTTTGTCAGGTACATATCCATCACTTCCGGAAATGTATCCCTTTCAACTACCCGCAAGTCGATATTCGGGTTCAACTGGCTCATTTTATAAAATTCAGGTGAACTTTGGGCGGAGTCACCACACCAGTTTTCTGTTATCAACATCCAGTACTGTTTCTCTTTTATGGCTTTTATTTTTGTAGCGAGTGTCTCTTCCACAGGATGGGTCTTGAGCACCCGGTTCATTCTTTGAAGGTTTAGCTTTGTATAATTAAACAGATATTTGTCATCCTCAGAAAGGGAATCAACGACAGTTGTTTCTACATAATCTTCAGTTTTTTTAAGAAAGTCTTCAAATTTGATTCCAGCATCGAAGCTTTTGGATAAAATATTTTTTGACATTTTGCTCTCTTTTTATGAATAACATTTGGTAAACTGTATAATGAAACAACTGTTCAAAAAAATGAACAGTTCCATATTTTAAAAAGTGCTTAAAACAGCCCAAAAACGAAGGAAAATAATTGGCACGGTTGTTGTACGATAAGATACAAACAAAGAGAGGTTTACAATGAAACGGATATTATTTGCAGTTTTGGTTTTTGCAGCTTTGGCATTTAACGCAAATGCTGATAACAGCTTCAACCGTGGAAGGTTCAACGCCTTCCATAAAGAACTTAGATCTTACGGTTACTGGATGGAGATAGATAATGTCGTCGTCTGGAAACCCTCAAGAGTAAATTCAAACTGGCAGCCTTACACTTACGGCAGATGGGTCTACACCAGCTATGGTTGGTTCTGGGATTCAGACGAAGCGTTTGGCGACATAGTTTTTCACTATGGAAGATGGTACTACGACAACTGGGAAGGCTGGGTATGGGTTCCCGGATATGAGTGGGCTCCTGCATGGGTAGAATGGAGATATGATGATGACTACATTGGATGGGCTCCATTGTCACCATACGCAATCTTCAGTCCAAACTACGGAATCTCTTTCTCGATCAACATCGTGATTCCTGTTCACCACTGGAGATTCGTAAGGATCAGAGACTTCCACAGACATAATATATACGATTACTACTTCACCGGATATGGTGCTGACAGGTGCTACGAGAGAACAAAATCATTCTCAAACTACAAATATCGCGACCGCGTGGTAAATGAAGGAATCGATCCAAGAATCGTTGAAAAAAGAGGTGGTGGCAATGTAAAAACGAGAGATCTTGATTTCACAAACGCTAAAGACCGCGGCAACAACAGATCGGATGGAAATGTAAAAGTAAGGAATATTGACCTTAACAGAGGTGCCGACAGAAACGATGAAAAAGTGGAAATCACAAGAACCAGAAACAATGGCGACCTGAGATCTGACAAAGTTGATGAATCGGCAAGAGAAATCACAAGGGAAGTGAAGAACAATACCGGTACAAGGAATATCGACAGAAAAGATGACTCAAGAGAAGTGACAAGAAATGACAACAGACCTGTAACCCGTGATAATGGCAGCCGCACTTCAAGAGATGTAAAGAAAGACGATAACAGACCTGTAACCCGTGACAATAGTGGCAACACTTCCAGAGAAGTAAAAAGAGATGACAACAAGCCTGTAACCCGTGACAACACAACGAGAGAAGTGAAAAGGGACGACAACAGACCTGTAACCCGTGACACCGGCGGAAGCTCTTCAAGAGATACAAAACGGGACAATACCGTCAGGGATACTCCAAAGAAAGATACAACCCCCAGAAACACCGATCGTGGCAGCTCCGGCTCGACAGGTGGCTCAAGGGAAAGAAAAACAAGATAAATTAATAAGATGTTGGTGAATCCGAGGCTGTTCCGAAAGGGCAGCCTTTTTTTTATATAAAAAAGGGATTTAACCAGGTTAGTTAAATCCCAGACATCAAACTAATATATTCCGAATTAAGCTTCGGGCTCAGCTTTCGGTTTTGTGTATTTCTTAATAACTCCGATGATTGCCGGTGCCAGTGAAATCACAACAATAGCGACTAAAACGATCGTAAAATTTTGTTTTACGAAGGGAAGGTTACCGAAAAAATATCCGAGATACACAAAAATGGCAACCCAAAGCACACCACCCACAGCATTGTATGAAATAAACTTTTTATATTCCATCTCACCAATTCCAGCAACAAACGGAGCGAAAGTTCTGATGATGGGGAAAAACCGAGCAAAAATGATCGTTTTTCCGCCATGTTTTTCGAAAAACTGATGTGTTTTCTGCAGATGTTCCTTTTTGATAAACCGGCTGTTCATCGTATATGCCCGGTGACCAATCTTTTTCCCGATATAATAATTTACCGAGTCACCGAGAAAAGCTGCAACTGCCAGAATCAAAAACACCAGATGGGGGTCGAGATCACCTTTCGCTCCAAAAGCTCCTGCAGCAAAAAGCAACGAGTCACCCGGTAAAAACGGAGTGACCACCAGGCCCGTCTCACAAAAAATAATTAAAAACAAAATGCCGTAAGTCAAAGCACCATAATCTCTGATCAACTCACCCAGATGTACATCCACATGCAAAATAAAGTCGAACAAATAAAGAATAATGTCCATAATTTTCCTGAAAAAAGAGAATATTTAACCCGTGAATTTAACCAAAATGGAGGGGAAATGAAGAGGAATAATTTTTATGGGGGCTTCTGATGAAATCCGACAAAAGACAAAAAAGCGGTAGTTGTCAAGATCGGAATTTAGGATAATTAAAAAAAATGTTGCATGTTTGCAAAATTATTGCAATATTTGCAATAAATTTACAAAAAGATAGATAATTATGTTAATAGAATTCACAATAAAGAATTTTAAGACATTCAGAGATAAAACTGTTTTTAGTCAGGTCGCGGCAAATTATGATAAAGAGACCCGTGAATCTGAAAATGTTGTTCACATACCCGGTTTTGATCTGAGAGTGTTGAAATCTTCAGTAGTATATGGTGCGAATGCCTCCGGAAAAAGCAAATTATTTGAAGCACTGGGTTTTATGCAGGAATATTTGCTGAGATCTATGGAGCTTTCTTTGATGTCAAGTCTTAATAGTGAAATCTCTTTCAAATTGGATACAGAGACAGAGCAATTGCCATCCGAGTTTGAGGTTGTCTTCCTTTCGAACAATAAAATCTATCGCTATGGTTTTACTCTGCTCCCGGGCAAAGTCATCACTGAATGGTTGTATATGAGATCTCACAAAAAAGAGATGGAAATATATTTCCGAAAGGGTGATAATTTTAAACTGCACCGCTCACTTTTTAAGCGAGGTAAAAGTATTATAAGAGGGGGCTTTGTCAGGGAAAGTGCATTATGTATCACTGTGGCAGCCACCTTTAATGAAGAACTTGCTCTCGAAATTCTGGGATGGTTTAAGAGACTGAAAATATTTTCCGGATTGACCGAAGATTCCTTTATCAATTACACTTTATCGATGATTACTGATGAGGAAAGGAAAATGAAAGTTTTGAATTTTCTTTATGCAGCCGATATGGGTATTACAGACATCTATCTTACACCATCATCTTCCTTGGGACAGAGTGATTCATTTAATAGTGAAGAGTACAAAAGTAAATTAAAGAATGATCTTGATCTTTTTTACGAAGTAAAAACCGTTCATAAAAAATATAAAAATGGTAAAAAACAGAGCGAAAGAGTAACTTTTTCGATGGATTCAGATGAATCTTCGGGTACAAAGAAATTTTTTGCTCTCGCCGGACCGATAATAGAGGCACTCGAAACAGGATCAATTCTTTTTGTTGACGAACTGGATTCTAAATTGCATCCAAAACTTGTCTTGAAAATAGCACAACTTTTCAATTCTGCTTCGACAAATCCGGGAAATGCGCAATTGATATTTAATACACAGAGTACTCATTTGCTTAGCTCTGATATGTTTCGACGGGATCAGATCTGGTTTGTTGAAAAAAACAGATTTGAAGTCTCCAAACTATATTCGCTTGTCGAAATAAAAGTAAGGCGAACTGATAAATTTGAAATTGATTACCTGGAAGGAAGATATGGTGGCATGCCGTTTTTGGATGAGTTTGATGATTTGAGATTGTCTGATCTTTCAGGAAGTGTTCATTAATATGAATAAAAATACGGGAAAAACTGAAAAATCCGGAAGAAAACTAATCTATAATAGAAAAACTTTCTCAATTCAGGAAAAGAAAACAATCTATATTTATTGTGGCGGGAAAAACACTGAACCAAGTTACTTCAGAAAGTTCAGGCTTGCAAATGTTACCATTTCGTACGATGGTAAGGATCCGTTGACTCTAACAAGACAATTAATAAAACTTAAGAAAGATTTTGACTTTGATGAATATTGGATAGTTTTTGATAAGGATGAATTCAGTGATAATGATTTTAATTTGGCTTTTCAACTTGCCCTGAGAAACAAAATAAATGTTGCGTATTCAAATCAGGCATTTGAATACTGGTTGCTATTACATTTTCTTGACCACAATGGCTCAAAACTTGACCGGACTGATTATGGACCGAAGATTACTAAGTTTCTTTCCCGGATGGGAGTTGAATACGATTATAAAGGAACTAAATTGATTTCTGAAAGCTTCTTTGAAATCTTGGATTCAATTGATCCGGGCACAGGAGAGATCAGAGTAAGTCAAGCTATTGAAAGAGCAAAAAAGATAATTGATAAATTCGATCATAACAACCCTGCTCAAAAAGAATCATCAACGACTGTTTTTTTGCTGGTGGAGGAATTGTTAAAATACAGAGAGAGATGAGGTCGATTCTATTTGTCTTCTTGGAAGAAGTAGAATGGAAGCAACTCACCATATCTAACCTTTTTTTACTATTTTTGCAGACGGATATTTTTTGGAGATCAAACAAAAAGGATTTTACATGAATTTTGAATTGACTGAAGAACAGTTAATGATTCAGCAGACTGCAAGAGAGTTTGCACAGGAAAAAATTGCTCCGAGTGCTGTTGAAAGGGATATTAACGCAGAATTCCCTCATGACATTATTAAGGAGCTTGGTGAACTTGGTTTCATGGGGATGATGGTGTCACCTGAATACGGTGGTGCCGGACTTGATACCGTGAGCTATGTTCTTGCAATGGCTGAAGTGTCGAAGGTGGATGCGAGTGTCGGTGTAGTTATGTCAGTGAACAATTCTCTGGTATGCTGGGGATTGGAGCAATACGGTTCCGATTTTATAAAGGAGAAATACCTGAAACCGCTCGCAACGGGAGAAAAGCTCGGAGCCTTCGCACTCTCTGAACCCGAAGCGGGAAGTGACGCAACTAATCAGCATACCGAGGCGGTGAGAGACGGCGATCACTGGGTGATTAACGGTATTAAAAACTGGATCACCAACGGAAAAACTGCCGATTACTACCTCGTGATGGCTCAAACCAACAGGGAATTGCGGCATAAAGGAATCACGACTTTCCTCGTCGAAAAAGGAACTCCCGGATTTGAACAGGCGAAAAAAGAGGACAAACTTGGAATTCGCTCTTCAGATACCTGTTCCCTAACATTTACCAACTGCCGTGTCCCTCACGAAAACATCGTCTGGGAAGAGGGGAAAGGTTTCAATTTTGCAATGAAAACCCTCAATGGCGGAAGAATTGGTATCGCAGCTCAGGCTCTCGGTATAGCCGAGGCATCGCTCGAAGCATCAATCAAATATTCGAAACAGAGAAAAGCCTTCGGTACCGAAATTAAAAATCATCAGGCAATTCAATTCAAAATTGCTGACATGGCGGTACAGGTTGAAGCAGCAAAACTTCTCATTCTTGAAGCTGCAGCCCTGAAGGATGCCGGAAAAGACTACACAAAACAGGCTGCAATGGCGAAACTTTACGCCTCTAAAGCCGCTGTTGACTGCTCTCTCGAAGCCATTCAGATTCACGGCGGTTACGGCTATGTTCGCGAATACCTCGTTGAAAGATACCTCAGAGATGCCAAGATCACCGAAATCTATGAAGGCACTTCCGAAATTCAGCGGGTGGTTATTGCGAGAGAACTGCTTAAATAGGTATTAGGTATTAGGTATGAGTTATGATTTATGAACCGGCTGATAGTTTTTGTTTGGCTGTTTTGTGGAGTTATTTACGGGCAGTCATGGGAGGCGGTCAGGGTTGATTATGCCGAAGAGATACCTGTAAAGAAGAAATATTATGAAATAAAAGGCGATGTTCCTGAAGTTGTGTTTAGAGTTTTGGTAAATGGATATCGCCTTTTTATTTCGGAACCTGATGGCGAGAATTGTCCCTTTTCCCCGAGTTGTTCAAGGTTTTTTGTCGAGGCACTCGGAGAAACAAATATAGTTGAGGCTGTGTTGTTGACATCCGACAGGTTGATCAGGGACACAAGTTTCGACAATAAATACAAGCATTACCACATTGACAAATATGGTTACCTGATTGACCCCCCATCCCGTTACATAAAACGGAAATAAATTGAATAAATTAGCGATTCTGCTCTTTTTGCTGATATTTCCCGTTTGTGCACAAAATTCGCTTCACACTCCTGAAAACATTTATAAATTCAGCAAACATCTTTTTGACCTTGGCTTTTATGACAAGGCGGAGATTGAATTTAACCGGCTTTCAACCACTCCTTCTTTTAATGACACCTCAAAATTTTACATCGATTTATCCCGGATTAAGCGGGGTGAATACGATTCACATTTTTTGTCGCCGTTCAGGGCGCATTTAACATACGCCATCGATAAAGAGAAATTTGAGGCTGGCAGAGCCGGGACAACTGTAAAACTGCCTGAGATCGTAAATGACAGCTCCCTTTCGATAAACTATTTGAAGTTGAAGATTCTCACTGATATTCAGCGGGGGATTTTTGATGAGGAGGACAGGAACAACATTTACCTGTTTGGGGAGGACGGGTCAAATTTCCTCTTGAGCAACCTTGAACGAAGGATTGACCCAAAAACGAAATCACCCTTGTTTACCGGAATTTTGTCAGCAATTGTCCCGGGTTTGGGTCGGGTTTATACCGGAGAATACGGAGATGCCGCCGCGAGTCTTCTTCTGACCGGTATTTTTGGATATCTGACATACTCAAATTTCAAAGACGGATATATGCAGCGGGGATTTATTTTCGGTTTGATTACCGCCTTTTTCCAGGGCGGCAATATCTACGGGTCAATAGTGTCGGCTTCTTTATATAATCAGAATGAGAAGGAAATGAGGGAAAAGGAGTTTTTTGACTTCTACTACGGTAAAAAACCGTTGAAACCGGCGGAAAAGATTCTGGAGAGAGAGTGATTTTAAGGTCATTGTTTCTTCAATTCTTGTTATTTTTGACATTGTCAAAAGTAACAAATGGGCAGGCAAACGATTTTGCAAGCCAACTTGGTTATGCCGATTCGCTGCTAAAGGTTGAAAAATATCTTGAAGCATACATCGAAGCCGAGAGATTAAAATTGTTTGACACTTCCGGACGGTTTGGATTCGAATCAAACATGATATCCGGGTATGCTTTGAGAGCAACGGGCAGATACTCCGAAGCTAAAGTCGCCTTTGAGATGGCGGCTGTTGCCGGGAAGAACAGGGATGAGTCAATTTCAGCGGAGCAGGAAATACTCAGGTTGCTGATTCTGGAAAGAAAATTCAAAAAATTTGATGACAGAATAGCCGTTCTTGAAAAGGTTTTCCCGGATAAAAAAAGCGCGTTCCTGCACTGGAAAGGGTGGCGGTTTGCTTTTGAGGGTAACTGGCAGGAGGCGAAGCACCACTTCGAACTGTCGGATTCATCAGGTTTTTTGACAGCTTTGTGTGATTCAGCGGAGGAGAGGAGTCTTTCTCTAACGAAGGGATTGCTTCTCTCGGTTCTGATTCCGGGAGCAGGTCAGGCGTATGCCGGTGAATATATAAATGCTGCCCTTTCATTGGGGTGGGTGGCATTTGGGGTATATCTTGTGGTTGATGCCCTTAAGGCAGAGCGATTTTTCGATGCACTTATTGAAGCCAATTTTGTGCTGTTTCGTTTTTACAGAGGCAACATTTCGAACACAATTGATTATATAAACCGCCGAAACCTTGAAATAAAAAATGAGAATTTACGATTTTTACAATTTAATTACAGAGGACTAAAACCTTGAAGATTTCAGAACAGTTGATTTGGGAAATAACCAACAAGGCAATAGATGTATTGGGCGCAAATGCGAGTCCCGATATGGTAAGAGATTATGTTGAAAAAGAAATTGCTTCTATGAATGTAGCGCCCGGCTCTCAGGAAAAATTTGAGGGAAGGGTAATAGTTACTTCTTTTGGAGTGAACAAACCCGGAATTGTTGCCAAAATTACCGGCTCTCTCGCATCCATGGAAATAGATCTCCAGGATATTTCACAGAAGATCATGCAAAATTTCTATACTCTTATCATGATCATTGACATCACCAGTTCGCCGAAAAACCTGAAGGAAATTCAGGAGGAGCTTGCCAAAGTTGCAGCCGAACTTAATGTGAAAATCTATGCCCAGCACGAGGATATTTTTCAGTATATGTTCAGGATTTAGGTATTAGGTATTAGGTATGAACTATTAGTTGAGGGCTGAAATTTGAAGGCTGAGGGGATGCAGGAAAAAATTTTGAAGAGTTATAAACGAATGGAATTAGAATGAATTTTGAATTTTCTGAGATATTAGAAACCATCATGATGAGTGAGGTCGAACATTTCGACATCAGGACTGTCACTATGGGTATCAATTTGAGGGACTGCAGCGACAGGAACATCAATGTGGTTACACAAAAGATTTATGAAAAGATTACCCGTCTGGCAGGGAATCATGTGAGGAATGCCGAATCGGTCGAAGCTGCCTATGGGTTGAGGATTGCAAACAAGAGGGTGGCGGTTACTCCCGTTTCTTTTATTGGTGACAGTTTTTCATCTGAAGAGTATGTGAAGATAGCAGAAGCTATGGACAGGGCTGCTATGGAGATAGGGATCGATTACATCGGCGGATATTCTGCTTTGGTTCAGAAAGGGATGACTCCGGGTGAGAAAAATTTCATTCTATCCATTCCACAGGCACTTGCGACCACAAAAAAAGTATGCTCGAGCGTTAATATCGGGTCAACAAAAGCCGGAATCAATATCGACGCCGTAAAACTGATGGCACAGGTGATTAAAGAGACGGCTTACATAACGAGAGAAAAATTCTCGATTGGCTGTGCAAAGCTTGTGGTTTTCTGCAATGCGGTTGAAGACAATCCTTTCATTGCGGGTGCATTCCATGGAATAACCGAAGGAGATGCAACACTAAATGTCGGAGTAAGTGGTCCCGGAGTGGTTCTTGAGGCACTAAAGGGACACAAAGGGGCTTCAATTCAGGATATCGCAGAAGTTATCAAGAAAACAGCCTTCAAAATTACGCGTGCCGGTGAACTGGTCGGGAGAAAAGTTGCTGAAAAAGATGGTGTGGAATTTGGTATTGTCGATATTTCCCTTGCACCAACTCCTGCAGAAGGTGACAGTATTGCAGATATTCTGAAAGAGATCGGTTTGGAAGATGTCGGTGCCCCCGGAACCACCGCAGCACTCGCCATGCTGAATGACAGTGTGAAAAAGGGGGGACTTATGGCAAGTTCTTCCGTTGGCGGATTGAGCGGAGCTTTTATTCCTGTGAGTGAAGACCAGGGGATGATTTCTGCTGCCGAAAAGGGACATCTGACTATCGAAAAACTTGAAGCGATGACAGCAGTTTGTTCAGTTGGACTCGACATGGTCGCTATTCCCGGTGATACACCTGTGAACACCATTGCAGGAATCATAGCAGATGAGGCAGCCATCGGTTTGATAAATGAAAAAACGACTGCCTGCCGGCTTATACCGGCTTATGGCAAAAGTGTCGGTGAGTCGGTTGATTACGGTGGATTGCTGGGTAAAGCCCCGATAATGCCCGTGAAGGTTTTAAGCGCCGATGTTTTCTTCGGGAGAGGTGGAAGGATACCCGCTCCTGTTAGAAGTTTGACAAACTGATGTGAGACGGCTTTTTAATCGAGACCCGTTTTTACGATAAATTGTGCAAATCAGTGATACTTCGGGAGAGTTTCAATTTGCAGCCTGTTATATTCGTAAATATAGTCATTTGAGATATGAAACAAATAAAAAATCTCCTGTTGGGAAAGCCTCAGGATCTCAACAATCCTGATATTTTCCATAAAATATCGTTGGCAGCATTTCTTGCATGGGTAGGGTTGGGAGCGGACGGATTAAGTTCATCTGCCTATGGACCCGATGAAGCTTTCAGAGCTTTGGGGGGCCATACAAGCATTGCGATATTTCTAGCTGTTGCAACAGCAGTTACAGTAATAATAATATCGTATTCCTATACCAAAATTATTGAACATTTCCCTCACGGTGGAGGTGGTTATGTAGTCGCCACCAAACTGTTAGGAAGTTCGTTCGGTGTAATATCGGGAAGTGCCCTGATAGTGGATTATATTCTCACCATTACGGTTTCAATAGCCTCAGGGACATCCCAGGTTTTCAGTTTCCTTCCGTTAGAATGGCATTACAATATCGTTTATGTAAACTCAGTGGTAATTGTAATTCTGATATTGATGAATTTAAGAGGAGTAAAAGAATCAATTTCCATACTCGTCCCCATCTTTCTCCTATTTGTTGTCACCCACATTGTGGTAATCTTCGGATCTTTCTTTATTCACATTGACAACATCGCTTCCACAGCCGGTGATGTGGTGAAAGACTTCAATGAAAGTTCAACCACCCTCGGTATCGGAGGAATGTTTCTGTTGTTCGCAAATGCATATTCCAGGGGTGCAGGTACATATACCGGAATTGAAGCTGTTTCGAACGGTATCCAGATTATGCGTGAGCCCAAAGTAAAAACAGCCAAAAGAACGATGTTTTATATGGCAGGTTCGCTCGCATTTACTGCGTCAGCCATACTTATTATTTATCTTCTCGCAGGCGTTAAAACGGTTGAGGGGAAAACACTCAATGCCGTAATGATCGAATCGATGGGAATTGGCACTTGGTTTGTGATACTCACCCTCGTTGCGGAGGCACTTCTTCTTTTTGTGGCTGCACAGACGGGATTTATTGATGGTCCGAGAGTAATGGCTAACATGGCGATAGATTCGTGGTTGCCTCACAGATTCAGCTCACTTTCCGACCGTCTGACCATGCAGGATGGCATCATTCTGATCGGGACTGCAGCTCTGCTTATTCTCTGGTACACTGACGGAAGTGTTGATGCATTGGTTACAATGTACTCTATAAATGTATTTGTAACTTTTTCTTTGACGCAACTTGGAATGACCCTGTTTTGGATCAAGAAGAAGGGTTCGCTTCCTCACTGGAAGAAAAATCTCACAATTCACATCGTTGCATTCATACTCTGTTTCTCGATTCTTACAATTGTTGTTGTGGAGAAATTCCTCGATGGCGCGTGGTTAACTGTGATCATTACCATGGGACTCGTACTGTTCTGTGCATTAATAAAGCGACATTACTTCAAAGTCATGAAAAAGGTAAGGGGTCTCTCGGAGATACTGTTGGATATTCCAGTTGCAGACGATAAATCGAAAGAAACCGCTTCAAAAACCATCGATAAAAATGAACCTGTTGCGGTGCTCCTGGTTTCAGGTTATGGCGGATTGGGAATACACTCGATACTGCAATTGTTAAAAAAATTCCCGAAATTTTACAAACAGATTCTATTTGTATCAGTCGGTGTTATCGATTCGGGTGTTTTTAAGGGGAGTGACGAAATGGAGAACATCAGGAAATACACACAGGCTAATGTTGACAAATACATCAAATTTGCGAATGAGCTTGGACTGGTAGCCGAATCACGAATTTCTGTCGGTACCGATGTCGCGGATGAAGGTTCAAAGCTTTGTCTAAAGGTTGCCGAAGATTTCCCTCTTGCCTCATTCTTCAGCGGCAAACTTGTATTCGAGAAAGAGAAATTCTATCAAAGACTGCTCCACAACGAAACTGGTGCTTCGATTCAAAAACGACTCACTCTCCAAGGAATACCTATGACGGTACTTCCGATCAGGGTGTGGGAGAAATAGAAAATATTTGAGGTTGCCGGTTGGGGGCAACCTCTTTTTATTTTAATCTCTTTTTAGCCTGAAAAACTGCTGCGGCATTATTAAAGTTTGAATATGCTGATAAGCACTAATGTATCGTCATCGGCATAAGTGAGAAGGAGAATTCCGAGGTTCTGGTAAGTGTATTCAGTAACCATTTCTGTTTTATTTATGTGATCGGGCTTCCCCAGAATTTCAAGTGCTTTTTTGACATCCGATCCATTTTCAATCGTTTTCCCGTTAAATTCCAGAACGGAACCCGGATTTTCGGTAGTAACATCCGAGACAAGGTCTTTGTCATCAAACTCGACTGTCAGGTTGTTGTCAAAGAATATCCAGATTTTGTCGTTTGCACCCGGTGTAAATGGTGCTTTAATTGCCTTATAGACCTCGTCCATGGTCATTCCCACCGACACTCCGTCAAGTTTTACACTATTTTTAGCCACATCCTGTGAGAACAGGGCTACGGAAAAGAGAATAAAAAAGAAAGCAATAAATACATTGGTTTTCATGGCAGAATCCATATAATTGTTGGATAAAACTGTGTATTTAACCGTGCAATTTATTAAATGTTCCTTAGAAACAATGAGTACAGGGGGCACTTATAACCGGTAAATGGTAAGATAAATTTTGATTATATTTATTGTTTAAATAATTCATTTTCCGGAGTCATGCCGGAATCATAAGTTAGACCATAAAAAGATTTGATGAAGAAAAAACAAGTATATATTGAGACATACGGATGTCAGATGAACACCGCCGACACAGAACTGGTGATGGGCATTCTGAACAACAATGGCTACGACCTTGCAGATGATGTACTATCAGCAGATGTGGTTTTTTTGAACACATGCAGCATTCGCGAAAATGCGGAACAAAGAATTTACGGGCGTCTGGGCAACCTGAAGACATTGAAAGATAAAAAACCCGACATGGTTGTCGGAATTCTCGGATGCATGGCAGAGAGACTCAGGAAGAATCTTATCGAGGAGAAAAAACTTGTCGATATGGTGGTTGGTCCCGATGAATACAGAAGACTGCCCGAATTTCTCGATGTTGTTTACAGTGGCGGAAAAGGAATTGGAGTAAAACTTTCGCGCACCGAAACTTATGACGACATTATGCCCTACAGGGAAGAGGGTTTGCAGGCTTGGATATCAGTAATGCGGGGATGCGACAAATTTTGTACCTTCTGTGTAGTTCCTTACACCCGCGGAAGGGAAAGAAGCAGGAGTCTTGAGTCGATTGTGAAGGAAGTGGAACAACTTTCGATGAAGGGATTCAGGGAAGTGTCGCTTCTCGGGCAGAATGTAAATTCATATGATGATAACGGCAGCGATTTTGCCGATCTTCTGGCGGCTGTTGCCGGCGTTGATTCGGGGATGAGGGTAAGGTTTACGACATCGCATCCGCAGGATCTTTCCGATAAACTGCTTGAGACCATTGCCGGGTATGACAATCTGTGCAACTATATTCATCTTCCTGTTCAGTCCGGTTCGAACAGAATACTTGAATTAATGAACCGGACATACACTGTGGAGCACTACTTAAATTTGATAGAAAAAGCCCGAAAAATCATTCCCGGGGTAAGTTTTTCGACCGATATAATTACCGGTTTTCCGACTGAAACACTCGAGGATCACCTGATGACACTTGAGCTGATGGACAAAGTAAAGTATGACGGAGCCTACATGTTCAAGTATTCTCCAAGAGAGGGTACCAAGGCATACAGGATGGGTGATGATGTGCCTGAGGAAGTGAAAACAAGAAGATTGCAACAGATAATAGAACTGCAGCAGAGACACTCTCTTGAACTCAACAATCTGATGATTGGGAAGTCTGAAAGAGTGCTGGTGGAAGGTTTCTCAAAAAAGAGCGACAAGTTTTTTGCGGGAAGAACCGACACCAATAAAGTTGCGATTTTCCCTGTTGATGAAAATATCTCGACTGGTGATTATGTTGATATAAAAATCGACAGAGTCACATCTGCCACCCTTTTTGGAGAAGTGGTAACGGTATTTGAAAAATATCAGGCATCGGCAGTTTAGTGAGTATGAAAAAAAAGATTCTTTTTCTCTTTTTTGTTATGACAGTTGCTTCAAACCTTTTTGGTCAGAATGTAACCCCGAAGGAAGTGTTCGACCTCTACAAAAAGGAGAATTTTGAAGAGTTGAAGAAGATTTCCACCGCTTTGGCAGGAAAGCCCGAAACCCCTGTGGATCTTTACATAAAGGCTCTTCTTGCTGGTGACGGAGAAAAATCGATCACACTTCTCGAAACACTTTTAGCAAGATATCCAAGATCGGAATTTGCAGTTGCTGCCTATGCGGGGTTATACCTTTATTACATAGCCACAGAAAATTTCCGAAAAGCAAATAATTGTGTCTTTGCCGTCGAAAATGAGTTTCCGGGTTCCGATTTTGATTACTTTTTGGATGACAGCAGCCCCGATGAGACCGGGGAATAGATAAACCAGTTTTGTTCACAAACCTGACAGAAACAATATGTCTGATACCATAAAATTAGTTTTCACAGGATCGGGGTCAGGCAAATCATCACTAAATCGCTTCCACTCTTCATTTCTTATCCGGTCAGATTCCTACAATCTCCTCGTGGATGCCGGGGATGGCATCAGCAGGGCATTGTTACGGCTTGGTATCGGGTTTAATGAGATAGACGGGATACTAATCACTCATTTCCATCCCGACCATTTCTCGGGGATACTATCGTTGCTTCAGCAGATGAAACTCGGTAAGAAGCAGCTTCCTGTAGACATTTTTGTATCGAAGAGCAATATTAACTTTTTAAAAGAGATGCTGGCAAAAAGTTTTTTATTTGAAGACAGACTCTCGTTCGCTCTTAATTTCCAGAAAATTGAGACGGGTAAAAAAGTTGATTTCAGAGGAAAGTTTACTGTTACGGCACTTGAGAATTCGCATCTTGAGAAATACAGGGAACACGGGCTAAAAGATTCGGAACTTAAAAGTTACAGTCTCTTAATCTCTGCCGCAAATGGTGAGATTTTTTACACAGGGGATGTAGGTTCATCCACGGATCTCGAGTTGTTTGAGCCGGACATCAATTCCATTCTGATTACAGAAACCACTCATGTCGATATGGAGACAGTAATCGAATTAATAAAGAATAACGAACTAAAAAAAGTGATTTTGACACACATTGATACAGACGATCCATCGCCTTTGATTTCAAAAATAACAGCGATCCATCCGGATGGTTTAAATAAAATTACAATTGCTCATGACGGATTGATAATTTCGGTTTGATGATGGATGAAATTCAGAAAAAACTTGGTATAATTGGCAGATCTAAAGAGATCAGGGATCTGGTTGACATTATTTTACAAGTGGCACCCAGTGATATCACCGTATTGATTTATGGTGAAAGTGGTGTTGGTAAAGAAGTCTTTGCCAGGGCGATCCACCAGTTGAGCAGGAGATCAGCCAGGGAGATGCTGTCGCTCAACTGCGGAGCAATACCCGAAAGCCTCCTCGAGAGTGAAATGTTTGGTCATAACAGAGGTTCATTTACAGGAGCCGTGGAGAGCAGAAAAGGATATTTTGAGCTTGCTGACAATGGAACTCTTTTTCTCGACGAAATTGGTGAAATGCCATTTCCGACTCAGGTAAAATTTTTACGGGTGCTCGAAACCAAGGAATTTATGAGAATCGGTGCCGAAAAGACGACAAAAGTGGATGTGAGGATAATTGCTGCCACCAACAGAAATCTTCAGGAGCTTGTGGATGAGAAACGGTTCAGGGAGGATCTCTTCTTCCGCCTGAAAGCGGTTACGCTTGAAATACCGCCACTCAGGAAAAGGAAACAGGATATTGATGAGCTTGCTCATAATTTTGCCCGTCTCTATTGTGAGAGCAACAACCGGCCACAGATCGAATTTTCTTCCGATGCCCTTGATATGCTCTATGAATATCCCTGGCCCGGTAATGTGAGAGAATTAAAGAACGGTGTTGAGACCGCGATTGCTCTTACAAAAAAGGATATTCTGACTGCTGATTCTTTCAGGAACCTCCTCAGGGTAGAGGGAAGGGAGCCTGCCAAAAACCTTCCGGTCAGATTGAATAAATCGACTGATGAGGTTGAAAGAGATTTTATTTACAGGGCACTCTTTGAATTGAAAAAAGATATTCTGGAATTGAAAGACATGGTTTCAAACCTGGCTGTAAGAAGTAAATTTGGTTCAGAAGTTCAACTTGCAGGAAACACTACTGATGAAACTGATGACCTGAATGTCGATAAAATGGAGAAAGAATTGATCATTAAGGCTCTCCACAAAGCCGGGGGAAACAAAAGGATGGCTGCGATGTATCTGAATATCTCTGAAAGGACTCTGTATCGGAAACTGGAACGATTTGGACTGGAGGGTGACAATGACTAAGCTGAAACTGTTCAGGCTCATATTCATCATGGCATCGTTAATTGCAATGAGCATCGCAGGTTGCAGTTGCCCCTACTCATTTACAGGTGCCTCAATTCCGCCTCATCTAAAGTCGCTCGCCATTCCGTATGCACAGGATCAAAGCGGGTCGGGAGAGCCTCAACTTGTACAGAGCTTCACAACCAGACTTACGCAAAAATTTATTGACGACAACAGTTTTGTAATTACAGACAAAACCAAAGCGGATGCTGTGCTTGAGTGTGCAGTTCTGGGAATTTCAGATACGCCTGCTGCCATCACAACCGGTGAGCAGGTACAATCACGAAGATTAAATCTGACTATTCAGGTCGCTTACAAGGACCTGAAGCTTAAAAAAACGATTTACGAGAGACAATTCTCGAACTATGCTGATTATGCAGCAGCTACGGGACAATCGGGCAGAAACCAGGCAATCGATGCAGCTATCGAGAAACTAACCGAGGATATTTTGCTCGAAACGGTTTCGGGGTGGTAAACCTGGCATGAGAAAAGAATCGACTGGTGAGTTGTACACAAGAGAGATTGAAAATCTCGCCATTGAATCGGGATTGCACGAACTCTTTCTTCGCCGCGCATCCGTATTACTGGCAGATGGAAAACCGGAAGAAGCGATACTTGAGGTGAAGGAAGGACTGGCTAATTTCCCCGGGAATCCTGCCGCATACTATTTCCTGATAAAGCTCTTTTTGGAGATCAAAAAGCCTAAACAGGCGGAAATAACGCTTAATTCCGCAGTGAAATTTTTCTCGAGCAGTGAGCTCACTGCATACTACCGGGAACTGATCGGTGAAACGGAGAGGGAGCTGGAAAAATCTCAGAAGGACGAAGAAGCGAAACTTTCTCATTATTCAATCTCTGAAGAACCCGAGGAAGAAATCCGGTCTGTCGATGATGAGACATTTGAAGAAGGAGATGATGAGGAATCTCTCGGGTTGTCAGACGATGAACCGGTGGAAAAACCTGCATCGGAAGACCTTTTTCCTGATGATGAAGATACCATCGCTATAGATTACCATCAACCGGAAAATTTCGTTGAAGAAACACTTTCCGATGAAGTTGAAGCACCCCTTCAAAAAATTGAATATACATACGACAATACCCCCGAAGAGATAATCACGGCAGGTATGGCTATTATTTATGCCAGACAGGGGAACAGTGAGAAAGCGATTGAGATTTTTACACGCTTAATCGATAAAGAACCTGATAAAAGAGAGAGTTATGAAAAAATAATTGCACTCCTCAGGAACAAGATTTCCCGGAATGACGGTGAAGGATAAAATCCTCATAATCAGGACTGACAGGATTGGTGATGTGGTTCTTACACTCCCGGTCGCTGAAGTGCTGAAAAAGGAAAGAGGGGCGGAGGTATGGTTCATGGGGAGAGATTATACACAGGTTCTTGTGGATGCTTCGCCATTTGTGGACGGATTCCTAAGTTGGGATGATTGCAAAAACAAAGGAATCATTCAATGTGCAGAGGAGCTCCGTAAACACAGTTTTAGCGAAGTATATGTAATCTCACCGAATTTCAGGGTCTCACTGATCTGTTTCCTCTCCGGTATAAAAAAGCGGATTGGTACAGGTTATCGCTGGTATTCCTTTCTTTTTTCGCAAAAGATATTTGAGCACAGAAAAACTGCCGAAAAACACGAACTGGAATACAATCTTTCTATGATTGGCTGGCAGGGCAGATACAGCTTTCCAGCAGATTTTTTTGCCGGAATAAAGGGGAACAAAAACAGCCGTACCGACAACTCGAAAATAATAACCATTATTCATCCCGGGAGTGGTGGAAGTGCCGCTGATCTCCCGGAGTCACATTTTCAATATATTACGGAAAAACTGTGTGAAGACGGCAGATTTCAGGTCTTTTTAACCGGCTCAAAGGATGAAATTGAAAAATGTATGAAAGTGAAGGGGGAAAGCGATGCAACACTTCTGGCAGGGGAATTGTCACTTTCAGAGCTGACTGCTTTCATTAAAGAGGGTGATTTATTCATTTCAAATTCCACAGGACCTTTACATATTGCAGCCGCATCCGGTTGTTTTATTGTCGGATTTTATCCAAAAGTGATTCAATGTTCGGCAAAAAGATGGGGACCTTACACCGATAGAAAACTGATATATGAGCCTGAAATGGGGTGTAGCGGGTGTGATTTGAAACAATGTGCCCGTTTGGAGTGTATGAAGAGTATAAACAGCGAAAAAATAACAGCTGACATAATGAATAACATTCAAGAAATTAAATAATGGAACTCAAGATGAAAAGATTTCTTACCGGTATCGTGCTTGCGGGTGCGATCCTAATGCTCGGTGGCTTTTATTCCGGAAATGATGTTTATGACAATTTTCCCAAAGTAACAAACAAGGCTTTTAAAGCCGGCGAAAAACTCACTTTTAATGTAAACTACGGTTTCGTAACTGCCGGTATTGCCACAATGCAAATACCAAAAATTAAGAAAGTTGCCGGAAGAGACACCTACAATGTATTGTTTGAAGTTAACTCCGTGCCATCTTTTGATGCGGTGTTCAAAGTTCGCGACAGATACGAATCGTATCTTGATGTGGAAGGGCTTTTCCCCTGGAGATTTGAACAGCACATAAAAGAGGGGAGCTTTACAAAAGACTATTCAGCTTTCTTCGATCACAGAGCCGGAAAGGCAAAAACTTCTGATGGAGATTACTCTTTCCCGAAGTACACACACGACATAATTTCAGCTTTTTATTATTGCCGTACCATCGATTTCTCAAAATCGAAAAAAGGTGACATTGTGAAGCTAAAAAACTTTTATGAAGGCAAAGTAAATCAGCTTGATGTAGTCTACCGAGGTAAGGAAAGAGTGAAAGTTGCTGCCGGTACATTTGATTGCATCATACTCGAACCTCTCGTTAAAAAAGGCGGTTTGTTTAAAAATGAAGGCAGCATCTATGTCTGGCTGACAGATGATGAAGTGAAGATGCCGGTAAAGGTGAAAACAAAAGTCGTGATCGGTTCAATTGATGCAGAACTGACAAAGTATGAGGGTCTTGCCGGAAAGCTTACCTCGAAGAGGTAAGTTTATAAGCATCAGAGTGAATAATTTCACTGAAAAGTGTTATAATCAGTTCTGATTTAACTGTTTTTTCAATAATAAGGATGTAGTATGTTCGAGTGTCCTGAGTGCGGATCGATTTTTGACAGTGGTGTACCTGTTTGTCCCGAGTGCGGGGCTACGGTCGATAATCCATCTGACGGCTCAATCAGTTTCTATACAGATGAATACATCTTTATTTACAGTTGTTACGACCTCTACGAAGCTGAAATGATAAAGGCTAATCTTGACAGTGCCGGGATCGAAACCTGGATAGTGAACAAAAAAGACAGCAGTTATCCCGGTTTGGGCAACATGTCCTCAATCATGCTCTATGTGAAAGTGGAAGACAGCGAATCTGCATTCGAATTTCTTAAGGCTTACGATGAGCAGAAAAAGGAATCGCCGGAAGCTGACAATGAAGATGAAAATTTGTTTAATTAAATCAGGGAAAAATTCCATACGATGAAATTTTCGAATCTTGCATCCCGCTCATTAGTAGCTTTTTCTCTTGGTCCTTTGGTGCTTGCCGCAGCATATTTCGGCGATCTTTGGTTTGTTGGTCTGGTTGCTCTTATAGCAGTGGTCTCATACTGGGAATTTAGCGAGATGGCTCTAAAAAAGGAAGCGATTTCCTCCAAAGGTTGGGGAATTGCTGCACTTCTTTTCTTTATTCTCAATGTCAAATATTACTGGCTTTCGGAAATTGAATCGATATATGTAGTAATTCTTGTAATAATGTTTCGTGAATTGTTTAAAAACAAGGGATCGGCGATTGTAAATCTTGGAGCAAGCGTAACCGGTATCTTTTATATCGGTGTATGTGCCAGCAGTTTGATCATGATAAGAGAATTTCCGTCATTTCCTGCCGGTAAGGCGGGGATATTCGTAGTCTCATATATTGTATCGATCTGGTTGAGCGACACTTCAGCATATTTTGGCGGCTTGACATTCGGAAAGCACAGATTGATGGAAAGAGTCAGTCCAAAGAAGAGCTGGGAAGGGTTTTATTTTGGACTCGCCGGGGCGATTGCAAGTTTTTTTCTGTTCAGATATCTGTTCCTTGACTTCCTGTCAGTCTACGACGCGTTGGCACTCGGTCTGATTGTGGGAATTGTTGGACCTCTCGGCGATCTCGTCGAATCACTCATTAAGAGGGATGCGGGAACAAAAGACTCCTCGAACATACTTGCCGGACATGGCGGTTTCTTCGACCGGTTCGATTCGGTAATCGCATCAGCCCCCGTAATTTATATTTATGTAAAACAATTTATCAGTTTCTAAAAATATGGCAAAAAAAGTAGGTGTAATTACCTTAGGTTGTTCAAAAAACACTGTGGATTCAGAAAGATTGATGAACCAGCTTCTCCTGAACGGTTATGAATTAACCGAAAATGCAGAAGAAGCCGATACCGTGATTTTAAACACCTGCGGATTTATTGAAGCAGCAAAGCAGGAATCGATAGAAGAGATTCTAAAAGCCGTGAAACTGAAAAACGAAGGTGTAATAGAGAATGTAATAGTTGCGGGCTGTCTTTCCGAGCGTTACATGGAAGATCTTAAAACCGAGATTCCCGAAGTTGACCATTTCTATGGTACCGAGAAATATGAAGAGATTATCGAGGACATGGGGGGACACCTCAAGTATGAACTTCTCGGTGAAAGACATCTCTCTGAGCAGCACCACTTCGCCTATTTGAAAATATCCGAGGGGTGTGATCATCCCTGCTCCTTTTGCTCAATTCCTCTAATGAGGGGCTTGCACAAATCAAAGCCGATGGAAGATTTGATTTCAGAAACCCGCTTTCTTGCAAAGAACGGGGTAAAAGAATTGATAATAATCGGGCAGGATACCACCGATTATGGTAAAGATCTTTATGGGAAGAGAAATATTGCCGAACTCCTTCAAAAGCTCAGTGAAGTGGAGGGAATAGAGTGGATAAGGCTGATGTATGCCTATCCTTCACATTTTCCTGATGAGCTGATTGATGAACTGGCGAACAACCCAAAACTGGTAAAATATCTCGACATCCCGCTTCAGCACATCAGCGATCCCGTTCTAAAATCAATGAGGAGGGGGATAACCCGCAGGGCTACAGTTGAACTTCTTGACAAACTTAGAGCCAGAGTGCCCGGTATTACCATTCGAACGACTATGATCGCGGGATATCCTGCAGAGACAGAAGAGCATTTCGAAGAACTTTTGAAATTTATAAAAGAATTTAAGTTTGACAGACTTGGGGTATTTACTTTTTCCGTGGAGGATAACACAACAAGTTTTATTTTAGGGGATCCTGTTCCTGAAAAAGAAAAAAAGAGACGAAAGAAAAGAATTATGGAAATCCAGAAAAGGATTTCACGAAAAAAGAATGAGGCGTTGACCGGAACTCTTCAGAGGGTAATAATCGACTCGACTGAAGGTGATTTCTATATCGGCAGGAGCACAATGGATGCCCCTGAAGTTGATGGTGAAGTGATCATCGATAAAGAGGAGCATCTTCTCGCACCCGGTGATATGGTCGAGGTGAGAATTTACGATTCTGCCGAATACGATTTATTTGGAAAAATTGAAAGAAACTGATATGAAAAAAGTTGCCTTGTTGACCATGCTTCTGTTTCAGGCGGCACTCATGGCTCAACCCGAAACAGGAAAACCGAACGATTACAGCAGAGAACCTGTATTCTTTTTTGATATTTACAATTTCTATTCGGGTGACACCACGCAGACAAGGGTCGATTTCTTTTTGCAGGTGCCTTTCGACCGGCTAAGTTTTATCAAATCGGGAGAAAAATTCAGAGCTGAATACTCAATTTCCATTACAATTAATGACGAAAACAAGTTGACATTAATCACGGAGAAATCGTGGACGGAAAAAATTGAGTTAATCGATTTCCAGAAGACCAATTCAAAAACGGACTACAATCTTTCTGCCAGATCATTCAAACTGCCTCCTGGGAAATACTATTTCACCATTCTGGTGGAAGACCTTGATTCGAGAAAAGAATACAGGGCTGAAGTTGAGTTTCCCGTCAGAACATTTACGCAGGAACTTGCGATAAGCGACATAATGCTCATCTCAGGCAAAACCACCAGTGCATCGGGGACAACGAAGATTATTCCCAATCTATCAAGAAATGTTGCCACTCAAAAAGACGGGATTCCCGTATTTTATGAAGTATATTCAGCTACTGAAAGACAGGTTGAAGTAACCTACGCCATCCTCGATTTGAAAGGAAATCCGATTTATAACGAGAAAAAAGTTGAATCCTTTAAGGCAGGAAACAATCAACTTTTTTATACTTTCAATTTTAAAGATGCCGGCATGGGTGAATATAAAATGGTGATCAGTGCGCCATTTGTTGATGATAAAACTATCATTGGCAGTACAAAAACATTCTTTTCGAAGTGGTCGGGTATGCCATCCACTCTGAAAGACCTGGAAAAGGCTGCTGATCAGATGATATATATTGCAGGGCCCTCCGAGATCAATTATATCCAGGACGGGAAGGATTTTACAGAAAAACTTGCAAGGTTCATGGAATTCTGGGAGAAGAAGGACCCTACACAGGGCACACCCGAGAACGAAGTTTTCAACGAATATTACAGAAGAATTGAATTTGCAAACAAAAACTTTAAACAGATGCTTGAAGGATGGAGAAGCGATATGGGGATGGTTTACATAACCCTCGGTACTCCTAACAACATCGAAAGGCATCCGTTTGAATACGACAGTAAGCCGTACGAAATTTGGGATTACTACGATATCAACAGACGGTTTATTTTTGTGGATCAAACCGGTTTTGGAGATTACAGACTTGTGACTCCGTTTTTTGGCGAGTACAGATACAGATATTAGGAGAATAAATTGGTTCTGACCGTAACACTTAATCCAATTATTGAACACAGGTTATACTATGGCGAGACAGTTGAAAGCGGCACAAACCGAAATGGTCGCCTTGGTTATTATGCCGGCGGCAAAGGGATTAATGTCAGTCGACAATTAAATAAACTCGGGATAAAAAACCTTGCATTAACCTTTCTTGGAGGCGATCACGGCAGGCGTCTTCGCTCCGCGCTTACGGCTGAGGAGATAGCATTTACGGCTGTGAATACCGCGTCAGAGACCAGATACGGAAGTGTAATTATTGACGAAGGAAAGAGATCGGTTACCCACTTTTTTGGTGAAAACTCCATTGTCTCCGATTCTGAAGTTGAAGGTTTTAAGTCCAGACTTGAGAAAATGATTCAAAATTGTGAATATGTTGTTTTCTCCGGCAGCAGTCCTTCTCCACATTGCGATGACATTTTTGCATATGGACTGGAAATCGCCGGTAAATATGACAAGACTTCCATCCTTGACACCTACGGAAAATCACTTCACCTTGCAATTGAGAAAAATCCAACTGTTTTACACCTTAACAGGAAAGAGGCGTCGGAATATACAGGTGAGACACTCGAGACAGAACAGGAAATTCTTGATGCCTTGAAGATATTTGCAGCTAAGGGAGTGAAAATATCCATTATCACTGACGGATCAAATCCTCTCTATGTTAATTCGTTCGGTTTCAACTATAAAGTTACACCTCCGGCAGTAGACAAACTTGACGAGACCGGGTCGGGAGATGCCTTTGTTGCGGGATTCGTTTACGGACTGTCGCATGATGAAATTTTGACTGACATCATTAAATACGCCACTGCTTCGGGTGCAGCGAATGCCTCAATGATAAGTGTATGCGAAGTGGAGCCGGACATCATCAAATCCAAATTTAATGAAATCATTGTTGAACCTGTTGGCAAAAAAATGAATCTGATGAATGAGATGGTTTAAGCTTGTTCTGATTGTTGTTCATATACCTCTTTTCGGACAGAATATTACCTCCATTGAATACCGGCCTGCCCCCCCAATCAGTGAAAAAGAAATTACCGCCGCCGTTGGAATTTCATTTCCTGTAAAAGCTCTCGTTTTTGAATCTGACACAGTTCTGGCGAGAATTTCCCGTAAACTGAATGCCATCGGATATCTTTCGCACACCATTGACGCCAGGATTGAACCTGTTGACTCACTCTCATCACGGCTTGTAGTTATGATCGACGCCGGACAACGAGCCACAATAAAAAAGATAAATTTTTTAAATTCCGGCACTGACTCTTTGGTGGAGGGTGTGAGGAGTCTCGAATTTATTGAGGGAAATTTCTACGACGAGCAGGAACTCGAGCTGGTTTTTGCGGAAATTCTACAAAACCTCGAGAAAAAAGGGTATCCTTTTGCTCAAATCAAAGTGAACTCTGTAACAATTTATAAATCAGAGGACTCCACTTCCCTTTATTCAGATGTCAATTTGACGATTTCAACGAATAAAAAAGCGATTATCGACAAGATTGAGATTTCGGGTAACAGTTCGACTTCTCCTGCCGTAATCCTACGCGAGTTGAACATCAGGGCAGGGGACATATACCTGCCTGAAAACAATAAAATTATTGCGGCAAAGCTTAACCGTTTAAGATTTTTCGAACCTGTGACTCAACCTGAATTTTATTTCAACGAGCGACAGGAAGGGGTACTTCGGATTACCATAAAGGAAGCAAACACCAACAACTTTGACGGTGTTATCGGTTATCTGCCCCCGGGACAAAACGAGGAATCGGGGTATCTGACAGGTCTTGTAAACATCAATATGAGAAATCTTTTCGGTACAGGGAGAAACTTCAGTTTCAAATGGCAACAGTTGAACAGGAATTCCCAGGAGCTCGATCTCCGCTATCTGGAACCGTGGTTTCTTGGCTTACCCCTGAATATCTCACCGAGACTTTATCAGAGGCAGCAGGATACTCTTTATGTGGACAGAATACTGGAGTTGACGGCGGACTATTATACCGGCAGTAACTTCTCGATATCATTTTCTTTTGCAACCCAGTCGATAATCCCCACACTCTTCGCAACCCCTGTTTTCACGGTTTATAATTCGTCTATACTGACCGGTGGTGCGGGTATAAAATATGATACACGGGATGATCCGATTTCTCCGGTGAACGGTATAAACTTCTTTTCCTGGTTTTCACTTTCAAACAAAAAGATTCAGGGACCAAAGGAATTCATTACTCCCGGGCAGGTACTGCAGGTGAATTTGAGAAAGATAGTGTTTGATTTTGACGCATATTTTGAATTGTTCAATCGAAATATTGCCGCGATTGGTGTAAGCGTGAGAGAAGTTCAGGGTGATCTGATTGAGGAGAGCGATCTTTTCCGGCTTGGCGGGAATTCGTCACTCAGAGGTTACCGTGAAGAGCAGTTTCGGGGAAACAGAATTGCCTGGTCAAATCTTGAATACAGATTCCTCACCTCGAGCAGATCATATCTTTTTGTTTTTTTTGATGCGGGATATTATCTGCTGAAAGGTGATGCGGAGAAGAAAATAGAAGAATCAAGTTCATTTAAGACAGGCTATGGATTTGGTTTGAGTTTTGAAACCGGCATTGGATTGCTAAGCGTCAGTTATGCTTTGGCTGCTGGTGAAGGTTTTAGTGACGGTAAACTTCATTTCGGTATAATTAATCAATTTTGAGATAATGGAAAAACTCCTTAAATATTTTGTTGCTCCGGCACTTACACTCCTGATACTCTCTGTAGTTATATACTTCTTTTTTAAGTCTATCATCGGAACATCCGTTCCAAAATATGAAGGTGAGATTGAAATTAAAGGACTCGCTGATAATGTGGAGATACGAACAAATGATTACGGCATTCCCCTTGTTAAGAGCAAGAGTCGAAAGGACCTTTTGTTTGCTCTCGGATACCTCCATGCACGAGACAGGTTGCTGGAAATGGAATATCACAGACTTATCGCCAGCGGGGGACTTTCTGAATATCTCGGTGAGAAAACGGTTGAAACGGATAAGTTTTTCAGACAACTTGATTTGTCGTCAAAGGCAAGAACATTTTTCGAAGAACTTGACAGTGAAGCGAAGGTTTTGGTTAAGGCTTATTCGGATGGAATTAACGGGTATCTCAACTCCGAAAATCCTGTAATACAAAGTGAGTTCTCTGCTTTGGGTATAGCTCCGCACAGATGGTCGCCTGAAGATATTGTTCTTCTTACTCTCCTCAACAATTTCTCTGATGAGAGTAAATATTTTTCAAAGAGAATTGTAGGAATGGTCAGGGGAAAGATAGAATTCGCAAAAGCTGCGGCGGTTTTTGGAACTGATACAGATTCAATATCAAAAGAAGCGTGGTCAAAAGATGAAGAAGAGCTTTTAAAACGGGAAATAGATATTCGTGAACTTACCGGTTTGAGAGCGGATAACAGCCTGACGGTTAGCGAAATTCAGGGATATGATGGAGTCTTTGCGACTCTTAACGGCAGATATACTTTCCCCGGAAAGTACTATCAGGTATTTTACGAAAGTGAGGGTATTTCAGGCAGCGGAGTAACAATCCCCGGTGTCCCTGTTCTCTACCTGGGGATGAAAAAAAATGAATTTTGGGTGCTGAACTCCGTTTCGAAATATAATCCGGTGAAAAACCTCATCTTCCTCGATGATAAAGGCGGGATGTATGTTGAAAATAAAAAAAGAGGGGAAATAAAGATTAAAAAAGATACGATTCTGATAAAGAACCGGGAGCCCTTGATTTTGGAGACGAAAACTGCTCCAGGCGCTGGTGCGATTATCTCACTTCCGGAAAAAAAGGAATTCTACAACAATGACTCCACCGAAGTGTTAAATCTTTTTTCAGCCATCGCGATTAATCATTCCGGATTTGATGCTGCAGATTTCCTTACAACAGGATTGAAGTTGTGGAGTGAGCCGGTTTCTTCAAAGTATTTTTCTCTCCAGGCGAATACAGACATTTTTGTGAAAACAGGTGACAAACCGGCAGTCAGAATTGCGGCAAGGGCAGTTGTAAAAGAGAATCAGGACTCTCCCGCGCCGAAAGGAAAGAGAACTCCCAGAAAAAAGGAAACTCAGAAGCCAAAACCTGTGGAAACCGATGATCAGCCTGAATCATCCGACAGTGAAAGCCTGACAATAACAGACTTTGTAAAGCCGGCAGAAAGTGAGTTTTTTGATCTTCCTTCCGACAGCAGGAACAGATTCTACCTTGCGAAACCGGACGGGAAGGAACTCAATTCCTATTTTCTGAATGATGTTACATCTGATTTTTCGCTAAAACTGGTACCGTTTATTCTAAATGCCTTCAACAATGAAGAGAAGAAGGATACCATCCTGAATCAATCATTGAAAGTGCTTTCGAGATGGAGTGGTGAATATCAGTCTTCACTGCAGGCTCCTTTGATCATCGCAACATTTATGAAGTTTTTCACTGTCAATACATTTGGTGATGATCTTGACAAGACTGATTTTGAATTTCTCTTTGGCTGGGGAGGTCTTCCTTTTGCCAGACTGAACAAGCTTCTGGAGGAAAATTATTCTCCTGTTTTTGATAACATAAACACCCGGGAACTTGAGTCAAGGGATGAAATTATAAGACGAAGTTTTAGAAGTGCCCTGGAAGAGATACGCAGAAAATATGATGAAAATCTTGTGATGTGGTTATGGGGAAGGTACAATACAATCCGGCCCTCACACATCGTGACGAACTTTCTGGGAGGGATAAACAATGCGATTGCAATAGAGCCGGCTGGGATCAGCGGTTATACCGATACGAGATTCCGGGTGAATTATAATCCCTTTACGGAGCTGAAATCAGGTCGTAATGTCAGGGAGTCGGGGACTCTCTACAGATTTTTTGCGAGACCTTCGGAGGGTAGATTGATTTTCGTGCCTTATCTTGGTAATTCAGGTAATTTTGCCGACAAGATGAGTGTAGTGACTTACCTGAATTTTTTGGAGGGGAAATTTATCGACGGAGCCACGATGTATGGCAATAATGATAAAGTTCTAAGATTAATCAAAAAATTGTGATATTGGTTACCAAAGATTTATAAATTCGTTGTAAATTAGTAATTAAGAAGTGTTTAATTAATAATTCCATCTGTTGCCATGAAAAAGTCAGTTCTTATTCTTTTTGTGATCACTTTATTGATATATAACGGTTGTAAAAAGACCGATACCGCTTCCAATCCTGTAACAGGAGATGAATCAGGTACGGTTATCATAAACGGAGAAGTGATAGATTTTTCCACCGGAGCGGCTATCACAAATGCAGCAATAAAACTGTACGGAAAAATCTCCGACTCAACCATATCGAAGAGTGCAGTAACTGATGATAATGGAAAGTACACTTTTGAATTTACTGTGAAGGGGGGAATCGATCTTAAGGTCATCGCCCAAAAAGAGGGTTATACACCCGACACTACAAATGTTTACGCAGTAGCCGGAAGAACGCTGACAGCGAGCAAACTTCTTCTTAAATCGACTGCAACCGGCGGGGGAACGGGTGTGAGAAAGCCATCCTCAATCTATCTTCTTGGTACATCGGTGCCCAGCATTGGTATCAAAGGTGCCGGCGGGGTTGAATCTGTGCAACTGGTATTTCAAGTTGTTGATTCACTCGGTATTCCCCTTGATCTCGATAATGCTGTGAATGTAGGATTTGTTCTTGCAGCATCACCCGGTTCGGGTGCGGTTCTGAATCCCCCGACAGCAAGGACAGATGCCGGCGGAAGTGTAAAGGTTGTTCTGACCTCCGGAACAAAAGCCGGTGTGGTTCAGATTTCTGCGACCATCAATTCGGACGGAAAGGTTATTAATTCAAATCCGGTCGCCGTATCCATTCATGGAGGCTTGCCTGACCTGAATCATTTCAGTTGTGTACCCGCAAAGTTAAATATCCCCGGATTCAATATCTATGGAGTCGAGGATGTTATTACTGCTTATGTAGGTGACAAATACTCGAATCCTGTCAGACCCGGAACTTCTGTCTATTTTAAGACCGATGGCGGCATAATTGAAGGTTCGGCTCTGACAAATGCTCTGGGAGTAGCCTCAGTCCGGCTTTATTCAGCCAATCCGCTTCCCAACCATCCCACACTTGGACCCGGTTTCGCGCAAATCACAGCATCCACGACAGACGAAACATTTTCTGTAATAAACAGATCCACGATAGTTTTATTCTCAGGAATTGCATTCATTTCATGTTCTCCAACCAGTTTTGACATACCCAACAGAGGTTCTCAACAGTTTATTTATACTGTTATGGATCAAAACAGTAATCCGCTTGTGGAGGGGACAGCGATCTCGGTTACAGTAGAGGGGAAAGACTATGAGCTCTCAGGAGATAAAGATATCACTCTACCTGATACCCAAAGCAGGTCATGGACTTCATTCTCATTTACCATTCGTGATCTTGTGGATACTGCTGCGGTTAATCCTTTGACAGTTACAATTAAATCAAACGGATTGAACGGGAAGTCATCACTGGTTTTTTCGGGCGTTGTCCGGTAGGTATCATAAAAACGGTATAAAAAAGCCGGTCTTCTTTTGATATGTTACGAACTGATCCTTGAAATGGGAAAGTAACATTTCATCTTCTTTCTTTGCTCTTATTATCAGCATGGGTATTGACAGCAGCAGTGTGACAAGTACTACCGGCATTGACAGCAGAGCCACTCCAACAGAAAGATCAGCAAGCAACTGACTTAGATACTGAGGATGTCTGACTATTCCATAAAGTCCGGTCGTCACGAGTTTATGCTCCTTGTAGAGTAGAATTTCGATCGAGTAATTATTTCCCAGCGATTTAAAGCTGAGTAAATGAGTGACCGAAAAGAGGATGAACAGAGCAAGACATACTATTCGAACAGAAGAGTCTGGCTCCAAGCCAAAGAAACCAATATTCAAAATGGGGAAGACCCCAAGATATTGTAACAGGGCAGAAATTCCGAGAACATTAGGGGGAACAGTTTGAACCCAGCCGGAGGCTCTCCTTGAGACTGCGGAGACCTTTCCTTTAAAGCTCTTCTGAGAACCGGACCAGTTGGCGGTAGTGAAAAAAATCAGGGCAACAAGAACAAGTATATTTATAGGGTCCATAAATTTCAAAAATGTGATACCCAAAATTACTCAATTCTCGAATATTGATAAGAAAAAACGGTGAATCCTGATAAAATGAACAACAATCCGGAAAAAGATCGAAACCCGGCGCCTGAAGAAATTCAGCCGAACAGAATGGCAGCTCATGATATAAATAATCTGTTCAGCAGTATATTCTCAAATTTGGAACTCCTTAAAAGGTGTATTTCCTCCAATAAAGAGGCGATGGGTTATATCGAAAATATCGAACATTGTTCCCGTAGAGCCACAGATATAACTGCGGATGTACTTTCAACAGATCCGTCGTTAAAATCACGCGACAGAAAAATAAACACCAGACTCTTAATAAATGAAGTAGTGTCATCTGTAATACACACCGTATCGCCCGAGATAAAGTTAAAAACAGAACTGCCGGTTGCTCTTGCTGATTTAAGAGGCAATTCCACAGAATTGTATCAGGTAATTTCCAACATTCTTATTAACGCCATTGAATCGATACAGGGGCAGGGTGAAGTGCGGATAAAAGCGGAAAACCATTTCGATTCGGAACGGTTAAACGATACAGATGGTAATTCCATTCCGGCAGTTTCAATTGTGGTACAGGATGACGGAGAGGGGATTGATCCGGAAAATTTCGAAAGGATATTTGAGCCATACTTCTCGACAAAGAACAAAAACAGAATGAGCGGTATCGGACTTTACACTGTAAAAAGCATAGTCCAGGCTCACGGCGGGAAACTTGAATTCGAGAGTCTTAGGGGTGAGGGAACCAGATTTGAAATTTTACTTCCTGCATGGTTTGAGAAACGAAGGAAAAGAACAGGCGACAAGGTAAATGTCCTGATAGCGGATGACGAATCACTCCTTGTTTCAATTCTCGAAGATTTGCTCACCGGCTCGGGGTATTCAGTGACGACTGTAAACTCTGCTGAAGCTGCCATAGACATATTGCATCTGGATAATACATTTGATATTTTAATAATCGATTTCAGGATGGAGAAGATGACAGGGCTTGACGCAATAAAGATTATCAGAAACTTTAATGAAGAGATAAAAATTATTCTTTCGACCGGATCGGTAGGTGTTAAGTCGATAATATTGAATGAGGAGATAAGGGTTGACGCTACACTTCAGAAACCATATGAGCTGGAAACACTCATTGCGCTGATAGAGACTCTTGCCTGACAGGATTACATATACAGCACTTTTCTAATTGAGACGAGCAATTCATCGAGATCATAAGGTTTTGTGATGAAATCGCTTGCACCGAGTTTTGCTGACCTGATCGCAGAAGTAAGATCTGCATAAGCAGTAAGTACAATAACTTTCAGAACGATCCCTTTCTTTTCCATCTCTTCGAGCACAAAGTAGCCATCCTTTTCAGGCATGTTCAAATCCAACAACATCAGGTCGATACGGTTGTCCTGGATATGCAAGAGTGCTTTTTCTGCAGAATCAACCGTGTAGACTGTGTAGCCGACTTCAGTCAGTTCTTCTTTGAGTATCTGGCTTAGACTTATCTCGTCATCAACGATCAGGATTGTTTCCATTTGTCAAAAAGATTTCTTTATAAAAAATTGGGTAAACTATTAAACTTGACTATTCTTTTTTCTTTTCAGGTTCTTCACCAGATTTTAAATTCTTGTTCGGGCTCTGGTTGTTATACTCATCATTTGTCGATCTGTGAAGTTCAAGCTGATCCTTGAATTTATTCTTGTCAGCGAGATTTTTCATTCTGTCTTTAAGAGTAGGCAGCAACTCGGTTTTTACAACAATGATAATTTCTTTTTTTGTGACCTTCTTCTGATCACTGCCGGCGAGATATCGGATTCCCAAAACCCACCAGGGGAGGTCTTTCAGGAACGGAATTCCCGTTCTGACATATGTTTCGTCTGTAATGTAGAGCCCGCCGATAACGGTTTCTTCACCATTCAGCATCATAATCTGGGAATTTGCCTTGGTTTTCCTGATCTCCGTTGAGAGCTCACTCGGGAAAGCTGTACTTCTTTCAACATTGAGTTTCAGAACTATATAGTCGATACCCTGTTCGTTATAAACATGTGGAGTAACCTCGATAATTGAACCTGTTTGAAAGAATTGATCTGTGACATTACCTGCAAAATCCCTTTGTTTAATCGAAAAGTCGGAGCCAATCTGAATTTTGCCAACTTCACCGGTTCTCACTACGATGGAGGGGTTTGCGATAATTTCCCCAAGGTTTTCTGATTCAAAAAATCTAAAAGTACCCAGTAGATCACCTTTGAATACTCCGAGATCCAGTTTTGTCGATCCTGAAACCTGGAAATCAGTCGGTGTATTGGCAGTTCCTTCAGACTGTCCGAAGGTTTTCAAATCCACACCAAAGCCGTTGTTGGGATCTGAGAGAAGCATTTTCCAGTTAATTCCACGATCCCTGAGAGCAGTATTGTCAGCTTCAAAAAATATGGCTGATATTTTCACTTCGCGGGCATCAACAGGAGCATAAACATCTTTGGGAAGTGGAGCAGCTTTTTCAACTTCTTCGGGGACCTTTGGCTTTGCGACTACAATTACATCAGCTTTCTCATCTATCAGGAGGCCCTTGTACTGAGTGACAATTTTTAAGGCTTTCAGATAATTGATGTTCACAAGTTCAAGTCCGATCTGCTCCGAACTCTGGACGGTGGACACAATATTTTTGCCGGTCAGTTTTAACGACATCTTGGCGAGAATTTCAATAGCCTGATCGAATGTCAGAGTGGGGGAGAGTGTGACAATTTCATCGGGGGAGTTGTACTGGCTCAACTCTTTTTCAAGGTCTCTCTGCGAGAAAGCTGTGAATCCGAACAGAATAAAAAATATTGATATTGAAAAAAACTTTTTCATGTCAATCACCTTTTCGTTTCTTGTTGTTGCGAGTGATCAGATTCCTGCAATAATCTGATAGTGACTGTTTCAATTACGCCTCCCTTGTTCAGTACGAAAGTTACGCTGTTGGATTCTCTGTCGATTCTAGTGAGGAAGCCCAAATAGACTTCATCACCTTCGGCAAGAACATAGGTTCTTCCTCTTTCGTCCATGAGAAAAGCACCGTCGGGGAGAAGAGCAAGCAATTTTGAATTCTTTACATCCAGCAGGTCGTAGATATTCGGTTCGATTTCAGTTCTGACCTTCGGATAAAAAATATTATAAATATTTGCTGCTTTGAGGTTGTTTTCTGTAAATTTGGTGGAAGTGAACCGGTCATCGGTTGAAGTATAAACTTTAACCTCGAATGAGAAATTTACGAAATAATAGGGTGATTTGTCCTCATCAAAAACTACATTCTGGCTGAAAGTGACAGTGCTCACTTTTTTAAGTTCCTTACTCTCTTCAATCGCGTAGATCATACGCCAAAGTTCATTGAATGAAGCCTGACCCGACAGTTTGTATTTGTGAACGATGAATGAACCGTCCATCAACATTCCAAGATATTCCATGTTAACATAACTGAGATCGGACAATCCCGGAGTCTGTGCTGCGAGGAAAGAATAAAATTTCGATTGATGCACATCCTTGGGGATGTTATACTTCCTCATAGCCAGGAGGGAGTCAAGAGCGGTAAATTTTTTCCTTAGAGTATCAAGCTGTGCATTCAATGACACAGTATCATATTGCGAATTACTCTCCCTGAGAGTTTTAAGCTGCTGATTCTTGGCTTTAAATTTCGAGTTGAAGACAAAGAAGTGCATTATCGCCCAGGCGACAGCAACAAGAAAAACGAGTACGAGTATGATCAGGCTATTTTTTGACTTGCGTTCCATTCACTGCCTGACCAGCCGAATCTGTTTCGACTATTGAAAATTTGTAGACTCTTTCATTTGAAATTTTTTCAGATGTGACACCCATGAGAGTGGCACCTTTTAAAAACTGTGTAAACTCACTCACCAGAGGTCTGCTTCTGCTTAATCCAAAAACCTCGATTTTCTTCGGTTCCGGTGAATTGATGCTGGTAATCCACATCGAAGGTCTTTGTTCCGCAAAGCCGGACAGGTTGCTAATGTAACTTTGCCATACGGAGGCATCCTTGGTGACGCTGTCGAGAACAGCCTGTGTTTCATCAAAGCCTTTTACTTTTGAATCATAGTTTGCTATTTCGTCGAGCAATGCCTTGTATAGTCGCTGTTGCTCGGTGAGTGCTGCTATATCCTTGTCAAGTTTGGAAAGTTCACTCATCTGTTCAAGTATGTTCTTTGTAGCAAAGAAAGTCAGTCCAAAAAGAAGAAGAATTACCAGATAACCGTGCCAGGCGAGTGGAAAGGTTTTCTGCCTCTCGACGAGCATGGAGGGAATGAGGTTTACACCTTTGTGCTCTTTTTTAACTTCTTTTTCATATTCAACCGCAGCGGCAATCGGGACAGAGAACATTGAGATGTTTTCTTCAATTTCCCGGTCGAGAAGTGATGTATCGATCTCGTCGAAATCGATACCGGTAATTCTGGCTCGTGGGAATGTCCCTCTTAGAGCATCGGGAAGTGTATCGCTCCAGTCTTCACCGCAGATAACTATGTTGTCAAGGTTGGTAATATCACCATTTTCCATTTCCAGCATTATTTTGGAGGCGAATATATCGAATGAATCGATATTGTGCTTTCCAATATTCAGCATCGGAGCGATGTGCTTGACCTGGTCGCCCATGAGGAAAATCATTCTGCTGTATTCTTTGCCGATATAAAGAATCAGGATATAATCTGAGAGAGCGAAATTAAATTTCGAGGACACATAGAAGCTGAGAGAAGTATCAGCAGCTTTTACACAAGGTACCTTAACCTGTTTTTTCCCGTTTGCAAGAGCAATCGAATCGATCAGGTTGATATAAGAAAGATCGGAACTTGGTACAATTGTGAGTTTTCCACCGTCCGCCATTTCAATTGAATTGTTGGCGGCATCAATCTTCTCAATAACCTCTTTTTTGAAAATCTGGGTTTCACCTTTGTCAGGACGCTGGAAACTGATGTAAGGCTCAGTGATAATCGGGATTACCACCATCTTCGAAAGATCAATTCCAAGAAGCAGGGTGCTGAGTGAGCGAATATATCCCTGATCAAAATCCTGACGGGTGGTCAGACCCGCAAGTTCAGAATCGGCAGAGATATCCATTTCGGGTGAATCGAACTGCATACCGGCATCTTCGTAAGTTTGATCATCCGGCTTGTTCGGTTCAATCGACATGCCACGGAGGAACTTGATGCCTGTACCGGTTCGTTCAAAAAGAGCTGCTTTGCTGTCTGCGCCTTCAAGATAGAGGCAAAAAACATACTTTGTAGCCATCTACTGGACACCTAAAATCTGTTTCATACGATTTTTTTGGTTTGCATAGGAGATAGCGGTTTCCAGAGAAATTTTCTTTGCGATATATAAATTCTTGATATCCTGTTCCATGGTGATCATTCCTTGAGCGGCTCCCTGATTGATCATCATGTAAATTTCACCCGAGTTATTGTTTTTAATGGCAGACTGTATACTCGGTGTCATAACAAGCACTTCCTTTGCCATCACCCGTTTTCCATCGAGACTCGGCAGGAGTTTCTGCGAGACCACAACAGTGAGCACATCAGCAAGTCTGTGGCGAACACGGGGCTGCTCCGTTGGATGCACTTCGGCAATAATTCTGTCAATTGATTCAACGGCGGAGGATGTGTGCAGGGTCGAGAAAACTTTATGTCCCGTATCAGCCACTTCAAGAGATGCCATTATTGTCTCAGGGTCTCTCATCTCACCAATGATAATAATATCGGGATCCTGTCTAAGAGACTGAATAACACCATCTTTGAAGGATGCCACATCCTTACCAACTTCGCGGTGTCTGATAATACACTTCTTGGATGAATGCACGAACTCGATCGGCTGGGCAATCACAATTACCTGAGCATTGTCGGTATCATTGTGCATATCCACTATGGCATCGAGTGTGGATGATTTACCTGAACCTGTGATTCCTGTGATGAGAACCAGTCCCTGTTTAATATAGAGATGGTGCATCGACTGAATAGCAGTTTTACTGAAGCCGAGAGTATCAATTTTCCTGATTGTTGGAGATATGGCTCTCATATTAAGAGCCAGCGAATCCATATCATAATAGGCATCAGCCCTAAACCGGTATGTCCTTTGAGGCTCACCGGCAAGAAATGAATGCGAAAAATCGATGTTTTTATTTTGGAAGAGCCCCTCTTTTTGCTTGTCGCTGAGGAGGTTTAGGATTACAATTGCCGATTCATCCTCGGTGAGGGAGGGGAGATCAGGAACCCGTTCCTTTTTTCCATGGATACGCAGCCATACATTCCGGGCTGTTGCCATTCCACCGAATTCGATATCAGATGCGTCTTTTTTTACCATCAAAACCAGTATGGAATTGATGAAATCGAGAAGCACACCTTTTTGGTCGTAGTTCAGTCCGGAGATCAATTTTGCAAGAAATGGAAGCCTCTCCGCACTTATAACCGAGCGTGGGACCTGAGATACCACCGCGGCAAGAAGTGCCTTGGCGGGTTGTGCTATTTGATCTAAAGCCGGAATCATTTATTACTTGAATTAGTGTGTAAAAACGAGTATATCAACTCAAAATATAAAAAAAAAGAATGAGAAACAGGAAGAGAAGTTTTAATCTTCCATCGTTCCCGAAATTACTTCATCAAAAGATGTCATGCCGAGTTTAACTTTTTCAAGACCGGTTTCACGGAGGTTAAGTGAACCATCTTTCTTCGCCTGCGCTTTTAATCTTTCCTCATCCACTTCTTCACCGGAGGAAACAATAACTCTTTTCAGCTCTTTGGTAAAATAGAGTGCTTCGTGGATGGCAATTCTGCCTTTATATCCGGTACCGGAGCATTTTGGACAACCGACAGCTTCATAAACCTCGTATTGTTTCCATTCATCGGGGTCAATTCCCAGAATATGAATCACTTCTTCAGGGATTTCCGTTGTTCTCTTTTTGCAATCGACACATAAACGCCGGATAAGGCGCTGTGCCACGATAATGTTAATGGCGTATGCAATAAGGAACGGCTCGATGCCCATTTTATAAAGTCTGGAAACTGCAGATGGTGCATCGTTTGTGTGAAGTGTCGAAAATGTCAAGTGACCCGTGTTCGCAAGTTTAATAGCCACTTCAGCGGTCTCCTTGTCACGCATCTCACCTACAAGAACAATATCAGGGTCATGACGAAGAATTGCTCTGATTGCCTGTTCAAAATTCATTTTGTGACTGATTTTAAGCTGTCTCGCACCTTTGATTACATACTCAACAGGATCCTCGACCGTCAGTACATTCACAGTCGGGTCGATTACCTGATAGAGTGCAGCAACCAGGGTTGTACTTTTACCGCTACCCGTGGGACCTGTGAGAATCACCATTCCCTGCGGTTTTCTGATTGCATCATCGAAGGCGGTTCTTGCGTAGCCTGCCAGACCAAGTTTGTTCAAGTCAGTAATTACTTTTCTGTCGTCGAGAATACGAATAACCACCGATTCAAATTTACTTCTGAGTTCGGTTCCGACCATCGGGAGTATGGAAACACGAAAACGGATTACAGTGCCGTCAATTTCTCTTTGGATGAAACCGTCCTGAGCTTTTTCTCTTTCGAAACGGTCAAGTCCTTTTGCCCTGTCTTTCACAACTGCGATAACGGCTTCGGGATAGGTATTGTCCTGAGAGTACCAGACTTGCAGGTTACCATCAATTCTGAACATGATATCGGTTCTTTTTGCACCCTGAGGAACGATGTGAATATCGGATACCCCTTTTCTTGTTCCTTCAACAAGTGCAGCCTCAACCAGGTTGATGAGGGCGGATTTGTTGATTTCTGCTTCGAGTGCTTCTTCATCAAGCTGGGTATCATCGGGCATATCTGTGATCATTTCCTGAGGCTGGTCCTGAATATTCTTCAGGAATTCATTCTCAACAGGATTGATATGCGAGATAAGTTTGTCGTAGCGGGATTTTTTTATGAAGGTTACTTCATATTTCTTGGCTTTTAGGTCGAACGCTATTTTGGAAATTTTTTTATTTGTCGGATCGACAGCGCCAAGAATAAGTTTGTCTTTTATAACAGGATCAAAAAGCAGGGGGATTACTTTTTGTAAACTCAGGAGTTGTTGAAGAGAATCGGGGAGTGATTTTACATACCGCTTGATTTCTTCAATTTTTTCATCGGTAAAACGGTCGGCAATGGAATCGAAATCCCGGAAAGCATATAAAGAAGCTACCTCGGCGAAAACGATGTCATGATCATAACTAAAGTCTTCCACAAGAATTTGTGCAAGATTCCTTTTGATCTTGTTTACATCATTCGCCTTGGCGTCAAGTGCTTTTTCTAATGTTGCAGCATCAATTATACCTTTTCGTAAAAGGGTATATCCGATTTTGTCAGCAGTTTCCAGTCTGGGGTCAAGCATTGGGCATTCTGTTTTTCCAGGAAAATTTCATTTTTTGATACACCCGGAGGTTTTGGGCTGATTGTGGCTGTTTCTGCGGAGACCAGGGTCAGCGCTGTCATCACTACCATAATGATGAGGGAAATGACTACCTGCACCAGCTCTATAATGTTTTTAAGTTTGTAAACTGTTTCGCTTTCATAATAATTCGCGAGTTGAAGCATACTGTTCTTGATGTTACCGGTTTCCTCGCCCGAATGAATTCGGGAGATGGCTGTATCGGTAAAAACCTGTGTTGCCTCGAGTGCATCCGTAATTCCCACACCCTGCTTGGTCATGATAGGAATTGCGACTCTTTTTATTCTGTCTTCAAAATATTTGTTGTCTGTGGCTTCAGCAGAAATTCTCAAAGGAGTAATGCTCTCTGCCGAACCTGAATAGAGAGTGTAGAACACTCTGCAAAAAACTTCAATGGCGGTTTTATGCACAATTTGCCCTATTACGGGCATTCTGAGCATATATTTGTCTTTTAGGAAACGCCCCTTTTCCGTGTTGATAAAGATAACAAATGCAATGAGAGGACCGAACATCACTAAAAAAATCATTATCGGATGTGCCATCATAAAATCACTCATTTCGAGGGTGAATTTTGTCATTGGTGGCAGTTCGATGCCAAATCTTTTGAACATATTTGCTGTTTCGGGAAATATGTACATTACATAGAACAAAACAGCACCCGCAAGAACCACCATGGTGATAAGGGGGGTAACGAGGGCACTCTTGAGGTTTTTCTTAAACTCTGCCCGTCTTTCGAGGAATTTGGCTGTGGCTCTGTAGATTTCCCCCATATTACCGCTTTTTGCGGCAAGACCGAGCATAAAAGCTGTAAATTTCCCAAAAATATTTTGATAGCGTGTGAAGACCTGTTCCGGGTCCGTTCCCTTTTTTAATTCTGAATTAATTTCTTTTAGTGTCTCTTTTAGTGTTTTATTTGCTGTGTCATTGATCAGAAGTGTGAGGATTTCACCGTAGGGGAGTTTCTGATCCAGCAATTCAGCACTAATCTTGACAAACATCAGCAAATCCTGCATACCCGGTTTTGCCTGGTAGTCGAAGAGTTTGGATCTTACATAGAGAATCTTGTAGCCGAGTTTTTGGAAAGCATCGATAACTTCCTGTCGATTGAAAGCTTTCTGCTCACCCATAATCGGCTTTTCAGCCCCTTTTTGGACTTTATAGAGAAAAGTCCCCCTTTTCTCAATCGAACGAACGGTGAGATTGCTTTGGGCAGCAAGTTTTTGGATTTTCTTTTTGCCGTCGGAAGCCGAATCGGCGGTAAGAGATCCACTAATTATCTGTCCATTTGGCTTAACAGCAGTAAATCGTAATTCAGTCATTTAAAAACAGATAAAGGGAAGGCTGTAAAAGATACAACCTTCCCTGTGTAATCAAAAATAATTAATATTACTTAACTATAGTAGCTGTTTGAGTTGTAGATGTAACTGCCATCTCAACTTCTACAGTTCCTGTTGGATCTTTAGTACCTGGCTGGTTACCAACACCCTTGAAAGTAATCGCGGTTGCTGTACCGGCGGTCTTAATGGTGTAGGTTCCATTTGCTGTTGTATCCATGCTTGCAGGAATTGTGTAGCCGACGAACGAATTTCCGCCACCACCCATACCTGTTGGTTTACGGTACCACTGCTGAGCATTTGCTGAGATATTCTGAAGATCAGAAATAACAGCGTCCTGGTTTGACGATGAGCTGCTTGCTGTGAATACGCTGATACCGACTACTACTGCGATACCGACGATGATTACGCCAAGAACAATAAGTAACAACTGTTGTTGTCCCATAGTGATTCCTCAATTGATTTGTTGGTGAATGTGTTGTTTGAAAAATGATTTAATATACAGTTTAATATAATAAATGTAATCTAAATTTAAGTGTGATATAAAATAAAATTAATAAACTTATTTAATTTTTATCTCAACGAACGAATTTATATAATCAGGCTTCCGTCTTCTCTCAGCTTTTGGGTTGCTTCTTCTCTCTGGTCGTGAGTGGCAATCTTCAAATATTCATTTGTCATCCGCTCAAGATTCTTTGCAAGATTTACCATGACAGCTTTTGCGATATCAGGATTTTCTCTGATCAACAGATCGAAATCACTGGGAATCGGAACAACTGTAGTGGGCTCCAAGGCTACAAGTGACGCGGTACGAGGTTTTCCGAGTATTGCACTCATCTCACCGAGGATTCCACCCTTTTCAGAGAAAGTACCCACCTGGACATCTCCTTTGAATATCCCGATACTCCCTTTCATCAGCACAAAAAGATTGAAAGAAGTATCTCCTTCATTAACAATTGATTCGCCTTTTTGAAAAATCATTTAAACTCCGAAAAAAGTATAAAGTTAATTGTCATCTGCGACAGTAAAATTATTAGGCGTGGCTTCAATCACCACTTTGATTGTATCCTGTCCAAGTTGCAGCATTCTGTCCACACCGGAAATTGTAATCAAATCTCTGGAAACGATTCTGATGGTATAGATTCCACTGTCAGTAGTATCAAGAGCAGGAGGGATTGTAAAACCGATAAAGGATCTCCCTCCACCGCCTCTTTCACTTGGAACACGCCAAAATTGTTGCGCCATCGATGCAAGGGTAACACATTCAATTTGGATTTGATTTTTTTTGTTTTCGGTCGCTGCCTGGTCAAAAACCATTAAGCCTGTTATAACCGCTATGCCAACGATTATAACTCCAAGAGTGATGAACAGGAGTTGTTGCTGTCCCATATTTCAAAAATTCCTTTTATAAAGAATTTGCGGGGCAACAGACCTGACCAATGCGGAAGCAAACTCCGAAATCAGTTCGGGCTTTTGCGGCTTGTGTAATTGGTAAGTGCAGGTTATTAACGAACCGACACCATGGCTCAGCAACATTGAAATCCTAACTTAGGATAAAAGATCCGGTTGACTGGTGTCTCTATAAATCTTACAGAAACATTACTTCAAGTTAGTCAAAAAAAAGTGGATTAGCAACAATTATTTTTTGCAAAGACTGTGACCTGCGGCACTATATTGTGAAAATTAAGAAAAAACAAGGTGTTGACTGGCAAAAGAGTCGTTAGAACCTGAAATTCTGGTTTCTGTGTCCTCTCGGGAACTGACTTTTCAGCCCTCTTTCTGTAACTACACCGGTACCAATAATTTCTCCATCGGAGCGAAGAATGACCTGCCGGTCGGCACCTGATGACCTGGATGAGTCGGCGTATTTTTTTACTGTGCCCCCCTCCATATAGTTTCTTAATTCCCCGGGATCGTCGAGATCAATAATCCCCCTGGTGAAGTGTTGTGAAAGAGCCTGAGCAGCTATGCTGTTCAAAATCACCTGGTCATTCTTTTCGTAGGATCCGAGCTTTAGTCCGATACGGTCGTAGATACCGGTCCGGTTGTCATCCCAGTCACCGGAGACAAAGTAAAGCTTCTTACCGTGGTCGGGGTATTTGAAGGAATTAAGGACTTCTTCATCGATGCCAAAATTGTTGATTATCGAAGCGAGGGTGTGCTTCACTTTTTTGAAGGGTTTGATTACAGTTCTTCCTTCGCGCGGTTCGGAAGACTTTATATGTTCCGTTTTGTCTGTTTTTATCATCTTTGCGAGATAAAAACCTTCAGAATTTGAAAGCCAGGGAAGGACTCTCGCAGTTTTAGAGAGTTCGGGCGAAAATTTTTTACCGTTTGCAGAAGTGAATCCTTCAATTCCTTCCGGGATCGAGACCGGAATCAGCTCTACCGGATATTTTTCGAGGACCTTGTTAACAATTTCTTCGTTCTCTTCTGTTGTCAGGGTACAAGTGGAATAAACCAGTTCGCCGCCCGGTTTCAGCATTTTTACTGCGGCAATAATAAGGCTGAGTTGCAGATTTATTAAACCTGTAATGGAAGAAGTGCTCCACCACTTGTTAACTTCCTCCTTTTTCTGAATTATCCCCAATCCGGAACAGGGGACATCAACCAGTATTTTATCGAAATAATTTTGATAATACTTGCCAAGCCATTCACCTTTGTCCTGGATGATACCACAGTTGTAGATATTGGTTCTTTCTATATTAAAAGAAAGGGTTCTGAGCCGGTCGCCCTGCACTTCATTAACAACGAGCATCCCCGTATTTTCCATCATAGCACCAAGTTGAGTGGATTTCGAACCAGGTGCTGCACACAAGTCGAGGACTTTGCTCCCTTTCTCAGGTTCCAGATAAACCGGTGGAAGCATTGAGGATGTGCTTTGAATGTAATAATATCCAAGCAGATGTTCAAATGTTTTCCCGATCAGATTTTCCGGATCGGAATCAATCACCAGGGCATCTTTCAATTCAGGATGTAGCGATGTGGCGATTCCGTATTTACTCTCGAGAACCGGTTTTATTTTTGCGGGTGTGCTTTTAAGAGAATTAACCCTGATTGACTGTTTCCTGGGATTACCGAGGAGTTCCACAAACCGGGAGACCTGCTCCTCACCAAAAAGACCAAGCAGGTAGGATTGAATGTTTTCGCTGATTAAATTCATCGCTTAAGAATTCAGGACTTTCTCATAGTACGCTTCGTACATGGGTACAATCTTTGTTGCGGAGTATTTCTCAACGGCAATTTCACGGGCATTTTTTGAAAATATTTTATATTTTTTATCATTTGTCAGGAGGTCTACTGCATATCTTGCCATTCTCTCCACATCCCCGATTTCAGCGATGAACCCTGAGTGATTGTGAGTGATAACTTCGGGAAGTCCACCAACACTTGTGCTTATTACCGGCAAACCAACTGACATCGCTTCGAGGGCAGCCAGACCAAAACTTTCCGACTGTGAAGGGATGAGGAAGATATCCGCACAGGAAAGAATCTGTGGCAGTGCTTCCTGTTTTCCGAGGAATATTACATCCTTTTCTATGCCCAGTTCACGGGAGAGCCTCTCACACTCGGAGCGGTCGGGTCCGTCGCCAATAAGGACAAGTTTCGCCGGGATTTCTTTTTTTACAAGGTCAAGTATTCTTATAGTATCCTGAACCCTTTTAACCACTCTAAAATTGGAGGTATGAATCAGGATTTTTTCATTGTTCGGTGCGATTCTGCATCTGAATTCATTAACTTCCCTGGGAGTATAGAGATCGATATCGACAAAATTTGGAATCACCTCTATATCTTTTTCGATTGAATAATTTGTCAGCGTTTTTTCTTTAAGATACCTTGAAACTGCAGTTACACCGTCACTTTGAAGTATTCCAAACTTTAGAAGGTGAATATATGTCGGTTCCAGTCCCACGAGTGTAATGTCAGTACCGTGCAAAGTTGTAATAATCTTAACATCCTGGGTATCCTTACAAATCTGCTTTGCGAGATAAGCACTTGTAGCGTGCGGTATGGCGTAGTGGACATGAATAAGATCGAGATTCTCGTATTTCATCACCTCGACCATTTTGCCGGCAAGGGCATCGGAATAGAGCGGAAATTCAAAGAGGGGATAGGTACCCATCTCAACTTCATGGTAAATGACATTGTCCATGAAATGATTCAATCTAAACGGTATTGCATAGCTGATAAAATGAATCTGATGACCCTTTTTTGCGAGTTCAATTCCAAGTTCAGTTGCTACAACACCACTTCCACCGTAAGTAGGATAACAGGTAATCCCGATTTTCATATAAACTTCTCTTCTTCAAAATTATCAAATTCAAGGGTGTAATTTACTAAAAATGAGCGAGGTATCTTGTACAGGAGATGTTGCCCGTTTTAGAGCTGCGCGGGTGAATTATCTCAAGAGATGGCTGATTTTTTGGTTTCGAGTTCTTCCCATCTGTCGTAAAGGGATTTTACGAGAGTTTTGGCTTCATTGTGCTTTTTATTCAAATCATCAGTTTGAGAGGCATACTTTTCATAGAAGAGGGGGTCTGCAAACAAGGCTTCTATTTTTTCGACTTCCTCTTCTGCCTTCAGAATCTTCTCTTCGATGGCATCGAGCTCTTTTTGTTCGAGATATGAAAGCTTTTTTACCTGCGTTTTGATGCGGGTATCCCCCCGCTTTTCCTTAGATTCTGTAACGGGTGCGCCGTTCTTTGCGAGGTCTCTTTTTTCGATGTAGTAGTCATAATCACCCTCACTGAAAGTGGTTTTACCATTACCTTCAAACGCCAGTATTCCTGTACATACCCTGTTCAGAAAATATCTGTCGTGGCTCACAACGATTACGCATCCATCAAAAGAGATCAATGCCTCTTCGAGAATACGAAGTGACGGGAGATCGAGATCGTTGGTTGGCTCATCGAGGATAATGAAATTTCCGCCGTTCTTAAGAATTTTTGCAAGTGTCAGTCTGCTTCGCTCACCACCCGAAAGTTTTCCGACCTTTGTCATAGTTCTCTCATCGGTAAAGAGGAACCTTCGCATATATGTCCAGACAGGCATTGTCTGTTTCCCGAATTTTACGGTATCGCTTCCTTCACCAATGGCATCAAAAACAGTTTCCTCATCGTTTAAGATCAGCCGGGACTGATCCACATAGTTGAAGACAGTTCTCTCACCGGCTTCGATTGAGCCCCCGTCAGGTTTTCTTTCGCCGAGAATGGTTCTAAGAAGTGTTGTTTTACCTGTCCCGTTTTTCCCGATTATGCCAAGTCTCCTCCCTGATTCAAAATTAAGGGAAAAGGAATCGACGAGTACTCTGCCATTCATATTCACAGAAAGGTTTTCAATCTCGAGAATTTTGTTGCCAAGCCTCTCCGGGACGGGTATAATGAGTTCAATATCGATCTCTTTTTCGACCGGTCTTTGCTCTGCAATTTCGTAGTATTTGTCCAGCCGGCTTTTTGCTTTTGTTCTTCGTGCCCGTGGACCCCTCATCACCCAGTCGAGTTCCTTTCTGAGGAAGCTTTCTCTTTTCCTTTCACCGGCGATTTGAAGTGAGGTTCTTTCGGCTTTATTCAAGAGGTAGTCAGTATAGTTACCCTTGTGGGAAAAGAAAACACCGTTAGCGAGTTCCACAATTCGATTGGCGATTCTGTCGAGGAAGTAACGGTCGTGGGTGACAAAAATACATGCACCTTTGTATGAGGCGAGAAAATTTTCTATCCACTCGATGGTATCTGTGTCGAGGTGGTTTGTCGGCTCATCAAGGATAAGAATATCGGGCTGTGCAAGCAGCGTGCGGCAGAGGGCGGTTCGTCTCTTTTCACCACCGGAGAGGGTATTTACCACTCTGTCTTTAGGTGGAGCATCAAGGGAAGCCATTAACTGCTCAAGTCTTCTGTCGAGGTCCCATCCACCGGCGTGAGCAATTTTTTCTTCAAGGATGTGTCTCCGGTGTGAATCGGGCGGGAGAGATTCATACTCCGCCAAAACCTCCATTATATGCGAAGCTCCTGAGAGAATATTTTCCTCGACAGTTGAATTTTCATCGAGTGTAAATTCCTGTGAGAGGAAACTTATCCTGATGTCTCTTTGCTTGGACACTTCCCCCGAGTCAGGTTCGAGAAGCCCCGCAATAATTTTTAGGAAAGTTGACTTCCCGGCTCCATTTCTTCCAACAAGACCGATCCTGTCTTCATCATGTATCGTCAGAGATGCGGATGAAAGAATCTTCTGCTCACCATATTCCACAACGAGTTCTTTTGCGGTTAGAAGGACGGGGGAAGGGTTGTTACTCAAACAGGGATATCTTTTTTATAAGGGATTGTTGAGTAATCTCGTTGGCAATATTCTGTCCTTCCGTCACTCTGCCAAAAAGAGAGTATCTCGAGTTGAGATGCGGGAATGTGCCGGTCATGATAAAAAACTGTGAGCCCTCGGTATCTTTACCTGCACTTGCCATTCCGAGTGCTCCCGGAGTGTATTCAAGTGGGGAGTATTCCGAAATGATGTCATAACCGGGACCGCCCCATCCGGTTCCTGAAGGGTCACCAGCCTGGATGACAAAACCCGGAACCACTCTGTGGAAAAGGACATCTCTGTAAAATGAGGTTTGTGCGAGCGAACAAAAATTACCGACTGACACAGGGGCATACCCGGGATAGAGTTCGAGCTTAATGTTGCCAAATTCCGTTTCTATCACGGCTCTTCTGTATTTGAAAGCGTTGTTCCAAATCTCGTCAAAATTCGAACTAAGGGAGTGTGGCACCTTCATTCCGGACAAGGCTTTTATTGAACTTACGGCAGAGTTTACAAAGAGTTCTTTTATCGTCTGTGCAAAATCCGCACTTATACTCTCGCAGAGTTTCAAAAGTGACTGATGAGCTTCGAGAAAATTCGGGTTGTTCAATTCATCATTAACAACCTTAATGATGATTGTTTCAAGTTTTGATTTGTTTTCCACTATAAAAGCCGAATCAAGAAGTTCGCAACAGGTTGATACCACCGAGGCGAATCCTGAAGTGAACTGGCTGACGGCAAAATTTTGGATCATCAGGGAATCCCTGCCGGATTTCCTGAGTTCACCTAAAGCGGTTACTGCAGCAAGTTTTACTCTTTCATTTCCGGAAAAGTATATGCTCAGAAGTGTATCAGCCGGATGCTTTAACAGATCCGGTTTTGTTCCAAGCAATCCGGCAACTGATGCGGGAGACAGTCTGTCTCTGTAACCGGTGAAAAGGGAATTGGCTTTTTCGGGGAAGAGTTTGAACGCAGTACCGAGTAATTCTTCGATGAGTGCAGGTTTGTTTACTGAGGATGAAATGAGTTTTTCGAGGTCAGAAAATTTCGCTTCCATCAGTTTTTTGTCTGTCATTGCGTTTTTCAGAACTGTAGTTGCTGTTATGGCGAAATTCCCGTTGGCATTCGACATGAAACCAAAAAGACGGTCCAGATCTTCTTTGCTCTTAAAATCATAAAATTGAAGTGTTGAGACAAGATCAATCTGTTGTGAAAAATCGAGGGTGAAACTGATGAATTCAACCTCTTTCGGGGTGTAAGGTGCAACTTTAAGAAAACGGAGGGAAAGGATCAGATATTTCGCAAGGTCTTCCTCTTCTTCAGTGACATCATCACGAACCACATCAGCCAGGATTTCCTTGAGCTTAATAATTTGATCTTTTGAAGGTCTGCTCCTGAAAAGCGAGTAGGCGGCTATCGAGCGGGTTTTGTTGTCGAAATCCTTATGGCTTACAAGTGAAAGCAGCACAGAGGGTGAACGCTCTGATTTTATTCCTCTGAGAGCAAAATTTGCAACAGCGAGAGATATGCCTTCTGCTAATGCAGCATTGTTTGATTCATGAATCTCCAGAACCTTATCCAGATCTGTTTTATCACCGATTTTCCCAATTGCATCGAGGAGATATTTTGTATTAACACCCCTTTCAGAATTAATTTTTTTTCTCAACCAGGATAATGATAATTCACTTGGTGAATTGCAACCCAGGGCAAAAGCGATAAATTTCCCGAATTTTGTATAATCACAGTTTGCTATCTTACTGTGCAGGGAGGAGTCGTTCAGATTTGCAACGGCAAGGAGACCTGCCCTCACTTTTCTATCATCTCCGGAGTTCAGGTAATCGGATACAACGAGGCTTTTCCCATCTCTGAGGAAAGTTGCCCTGACAAGCTCTTTATCAGAGATCGAATATTGCCCTTCTGCTCGAAAAATGGAGAGAATAAGAAGGGCAATAAAAAACGATTTAGAAGTGGTAGTCATATACTCTGTATTTTCTGTATAATTCACCTTCCATCATCTCAGCTCCGCGGACCATTTTGAGATTGTCTTCAACAATCCAGCTTGCGTCACCGATATGAATGCCAACCTTGTCTGCTTCGTGAATGATAGTGTTATACATGATTGCATCAAGTCCCTTGCCCTGCCATGCCTTCGCAACACCGAGAAGGATGATTCTGCATCGGGTGATATCTTTTTTCCGGGTAAAGAGTTTAATGAAGTTGAAGGGAAAGAGTCTTCCGTTCATCTGTTTGAATATCTGATTGTAGTCGAGGATTGAGAGTGAAAAACCGACAGGTTTTCCATCTATCTCGAGGAAGAAGGCAAGGCTTGGAGTTGCTAACTGTTTCAAGTCCTCTGCCATCGCATCGAGCTCTTCGTTGGTAAGAGGTACAAACCCCCAGTTGCGTTCCCAGTTCTCGTTGTAGATTTGTTTGATCAGAACGAGTTCCTGTTTGTAGTTTTTCAAGTCCATCTGTCTGATTTTCACATTGAACTTCTGAGTTGCGAGAGCGGCAACCCTCGGAATTTTGTTTACCTGAATAATCTTTTCATTTACAATTTTGTAGCCATTCAAATCTTTCACTTTAACAAAACCGTAGTTCAGAAGCAAATCATGGTAGTAGGGCGGGTTGTATGGCATAAGAAGAGTAGGGGGGTCATCATATCCAAAAATAAGCATTCCCCATTCGTCGTTACTCGAATAACTTGCAGGTCCTCTCATGAGGGTGAGTCCGCGAGACATAATCCACTCTTTCGCTGTGTCAAGGAGTGCATTTGCAACTTCCTGATCATTAATTGACTCAAAAAACCCGAAGAAGCCGATTTTTTCTTCATGAATTTCATTGTGAAGATCATTTTGAATGGCAGCAATTCTTCCGACAGGTTCACCATCTCTGAATGCCATGAAAAAATCAGCAGAACCATGGAGGAAGAAAGGATTCTTTTTCTTGTCCAGCATTTTCTTTCGATCCATGATCAAAGGGGGCACCCAGTTCGGGTAGTCTTTGTAGATTTTCCACTGGAATTTAATGAATTGCATTATCTCGGAAGGAGATTCAATCTTTCTAATTTCTATCTTGCTCATGGTATTTCTTTTGAATTTTTATCTGTAAATGAAATTTAAAAATAATGAATAATGTTGATAACAAAAAAAGAGGCTGTCTCGATAGTAATTATCCAGCAGCCTCTTTTTTTTGTCATTTTACCAGTTTTTTGAACAAAACTTGTAATTGTTCATTAACCGGAATGATTTTTTTGTATTTGTGATCAAAAAAAGGGTATTATCCCTTTTTTAAGCATGAATTGGGGTAAATTCGAACATTTTGCCTAATATTATTTTTCTAAAATTGTGGGCAAAAGCCACTAATCCCAACTCTGTCAGCACACCCTTCTTCCCTCGAAGTGTGAACCTTGTAAATCCCATGTTTTGCTTTATGTTTCCGAAGACCGGCTCCACATCTATCTTTCTCCGTCTGTAGAGTTCTGATCCAATATCTGATTCCAGTATCTCTTCTGCTTTCTGTCTAAGTTCTCTCCCCGTATGACTTATTTCGATAATTCTCTCTCCGGCACCTTTGTGACACGCTCCCCTAAGTGGGCATCCCTCACAGTTCTTCGCCTTGTACCTGCTCAACTCAATTGTGTAACCATTTTCTGTTTTTCTGTGCCGTTTTCCTACATTATCCATTCTCTGACCCATCGGACAGATTAAACAATCCTCTTCCTGATTATAGTAAAGATTCTCGTGACTGAATGGGTACTTACTTTTTCTCTTCTTCTTAGCATCATAGTAATTGTACTTTATTACTCCCTTTATTCCCTCCTTATGTAGGAACTGGTAATTCTCCTCAGACCCATAACCCGCATCCGCAATTAAGTACTCAGGGCTCTCTCCATACTCTTGCTGTATTCCCTTTACTACATCAGGTAATGTCGTTGCATCAGCAGGTTTCTGGAAAATATCATAACTTACCACTAACTGGTTGTTCGTTGCTATCTCTACATTATAACCCGCTTTTAACTGCCCGTTCATCATGTGATCTTCCTTCATCCGCATGAATGTCGCATCTTTAT